>JAAYBH010000371.1 GCA_012718935.1 Clostridiales bacterium | reverse complement strand
TGATCAACCTGCTGCCGAAGGATCGTTATGTCAACTGGTCCACCATGGCCATCGCCGCCAACCAGCTCCCCGGCGTGACCTACGGCATGCTCAAGGGCGGCAACGTCCGCGTCGGCATGGAGGACAACATTTATTACTCCCACGGCCGCTTGGCCAAATCAAACGCAGAGCTTGTCGAGCGCATGGTGCGCATCATCCGCGAGCTTGAAATGGAAATCGCGACACCGGAAGAGGCTAGAGAGATTCTCAAGCTGAAGCCCCTGAAGTAAGCTATTGGATATATCCCCCGCCGCAGGCGGGGGATATATAGAACAAATAGGGAGAAAAATATGAAACTTGACAGCGTAAAGCATATCGGCATCATCGGCCTCGGTATGATCGGCGACAGCCTGGCCGTCCTGACGACGGGGCATGGCTACAAAACAACTTGTGTCGCCCGCCGCGCGGAGATGCTGCCGGAATATAAAAAGACCTATGACATGTACTTTCAGCAGATGATCGATCATGGCGTCATGCAGCCGGGTCAGCGGGAGATATGTGAGAAGTACCTGAAGTACACCGTTGATTACAATGAACTCCAGGGCTGCGATGTCATTTTTGAGTGCGTCACCGAGAATCTGGAGCTGAAGCACGACATTTACAGCCGCCTCGAAAAAATATGCCCGGGCGTGAAGGTCATCTGTTCTGTCAGCTCCTCTTTCGTTCCCGACGTCCTGGCTGAAAAGACCACGCTTTTTAAAGACCGCATCATCATCACACACCCGTTTAATCCGGCGCATATGGTGCCCTTCTTTGAGCTGTGCGGCGGCGCTTCCACCGGCGAGGGCGTCCTTCAGTTTGCCAAAGAGGTGCTGGAGTCCCTGGACCGCAAGCCCGTTATTCTCAAAAAGCCCGCGCCCGGCTTTATCGGCAACCGGCTCCAGTTTGCGCTCTGGCGCGAGGCGCTCAATCTTGTGGAGAGCGGCATCTGCGACCCGCGGGATGTGGATACCTGCCTCAACTACAGCTTTTGCCCCAGGTACACATCCATCGGTATGTACGAGCACTTTGACAACGGCGGCCTGACGCTGAACATCGTTACCTGCGACACCGTATTCCCGACCCTTTCAAACATCGACAAGGCGCCCCCCGCCATCACCGACAGGATTGCCCGGGGTGATACGGGCGCAAGAGCCGAGTCCAAAAAGGGCTTTTACGACTGGAACGGCGTCGACATGGCAGCCTACAGGGAGCGCGTCAACGCCCCGTACTGGAAGTTCATCAATTGGGACGTTCCCAAGGAATAAGCAGGTTCTGTGCGTCATTCCCGCGAAAGCGGAAATGACATAGTCTTTTGAATTGCCGCTAAAAGCGGCGGATTGGAGTTAACATATGGTATATGACAATATCAGCGGCGGGGAGTTCGCCAAGTATTTTGTTCAGACGCTGCAGGTACCCGCCGATATGGGGACGCCGGAGTTCCGGGCAATGTACAACACCTTCGCCAAGCGTGTCCTGTGGATGGACTCAAACGTCTGCGAGGGCGCCTTTCAAATGAATACCGCTTGGTATTTCGCCGTACCCCCGAGAGACCCGATTTATCCGGAGCACACCCACGACTATAACGAGCTGATCGGCTGGTTCGGCAGCAATCCGGACGATCCCGAGGACCTGGGCGGCGTCATTGAGTTCTCCGTGGGCGGCGAAGCCCACAAGCTCACAAAAACCACCATGATCTGGATTCCGGGCGGCATCGCGCACAACCCCTGCCGCATCACCGAGGTCACGCGGCCCATCTTCCATTTCTCCATCGTTACGAATCCCACATACGACGGTCAGCAGGTCTATAAGTAATCAGCAGGCGCATCCACATATGACATAATCGGCGCCCGGCAATCATTTAAGCATGATTGCCGGGCGTTTGCTCCAATTCTTTACATTTATCCGAAGAACAACTATAATAAGACAAAATGGCGGAATGTCAAAGATGAAAAGAGAGGTTATTAATTATGAAGCAGTATTTGTATGACATTTTGCCGAAGCTGGACGGTCTGATGACGAACGAGGAGCGGCTGAGGCTTTTCAACCGGACCTTCCATGAAGTCCTCGCCGAAAACGCCGCAAACGTCAATTGCACCATCATTGACGAGGACGGGAATATCCAGATTGAGAACCTCAAAAGAGTCACCGACAAGCTGGGAATGGGATCGCTGGATTTCTACAGAAAGGAAAAGGATGGAATCACCGGCAGTACGGTGGGTAAATGCATTAAAATTCCCTCGAAGGATATGCTGCTTTTGATCGCAGTCTGTCTGGAGCTGGATACCGATGCGGCAAATCTGCTTTTAAGAGCCGCGGGATACGGGAATTACCTGAAGAATCTGCAGGAATTCATTATTTTCTGCGGCTTGAACAACATCAAAAGCATCGACGATGTCAGCGGCAAGCTTTTTCAATACGGCTTCAGGGAACAGGCTGCGCTGATGACGGTGTCTTACAACAGCGAAAAGGATACGAGTAAAAAATTTAGCGAATATTTTTTCCGCTTGTGCGATACAAAGGGCTGCGACAAGAAGAAAATACTCGGGAAGGCTGGTCTTGTGTCGGCAAAGCTGGACCCCGAGCAAAACAAATATTACTATAACGCCTTTTATGGACAGAAGAGTGTGAAAATCCTCCTCGACCATGGGCAGGTTATGCGCCTGTTCAAGGCGCTGAATTTGAGCATCAGTGAGAAAATGGATTATCTCGGATTTTTGCTGGAGCTGGATGTCATCCATGAGGACAGTGTCAAAACGCTGCTGGAGGCCGTCGATGCCGATGCCTATGCCGGCGCGGGCGGTTACGCGTCGGCGAATCCCCAGAGCATCGACCACAACTCTGTTTTCACACAGTATATTTCAACCAGGATGGATCATCTCCATTGGGATCAGCTCGACGGCTTTATCAGCCAGACCTTCGGTTCAATCCGGAGCTTCGCCGTTTTTTACAGCCAGCTGCTCCGGTATGACGGCTTCAGGAATGTGGCGGACTTCTGCAGCGCATACGAGCTCTCCACGAAATCCCATTATAATTATGTCCTGGGGATTACGCTGCCGGAGCTGACGACGCTGACGGCGTTCTCGTTTTTATTCCGCGGCATGACGGTACAGATTTACAACACCCTCTTAAAGAAGGCGGGCAAATACGTTTTTGACAACAATGAAGACTCCGTCGTCTATGTCATTGCCAAGGAGCTGCTCGCCCGCAAGAAGACTGGCGAAGCGGCCTTCGGCGACCTGTATGATCTCGTGGAATTTATCGTTGCCACGCCGGAGTATAACAAGGAATATCTCTATGAGGATCTGGGCGAGCTGTATCTGGAGCTTGTCAAAATCGTCTCGCGCAATCTGCTGGCATATGCGAGGGATTCGGGTCCGGAGCTCAATTCCGGGGAGCTGACCATCCTGAAAACGCTGGCAGAAAAGCTTGTGAAATCGCCTATTATGAACTATTCCGATTACTTCTGCGGCGTCCTCCGGACGGGCGGCGCTGCGCTGCATGAAGGCTTTGCGGGTATTCTCAGAGATAAGCTCGGTTTTTCAGACGAAAGCCCGCTGATTGTCCGTCTCAAAAAGCAGGGAGCGGAATGTACGGAGGCAGGGCATCATGGATAACAGGATACCTCTGAAACCTGGAGACACGCTTTTTTTGAGCAATGATACATATACGATCAACCGGCTGCTGGCCAAGGGCGGGACCTCGCTGA
The DNA here is from genome assembly GCA_012718935.1 of Clostridiales bacterium. GTDB lineage: Bacteria > Bacillota > Clostridia > Oscillospirales > Oscillospiraceae > Sporobacter. The sequence goes on along the minus strand of JAAYBH010000371.1, from coordinate 2,309 downwards.
TCTACGAGGCCGAGCGGCTGTATTGCGACGGGGAGAACGACCCGAAGTCATGCTTTAACAAGAAGGTGCTGCTGAAGGAGCTGGCGCCGCTCAGCGTACCCTTTACGAGAAGCGGCTCGGGAGAGCTGGTCTTTCCGGATGCGGACGTCTCGGCGCTGAAGCAGTTATTTGAAAACGAGATTGAAAGCCTGGCGATTATCCAGGAAAAAAACACCCAGAGCAACCGCATACCGGATATGGATTCTTATGGAGAATATAACAATACCGTCTATATCGCAATGAATCATATCAAAGGAGAGCTGCTCAGCGATTATCTCAGAGATAAAAAAATGACGGATTTTGAAATTCGGGATATTTTCACCCAGATGGTCCGTGTCGTCGGGTTTCTCCACAGTATCGACGAGGATTACTGCCACCTGGATATGAAGCCGAACAACTTTATCGTTGACGCCCTTGATTCTGTTTATCTCTTTGATTTCGGCTCCTCTATTATTGAGGACGAGACGTGGATCAACAACTATACCGAGGATTATTCCGCGCCGGAGGTCGTCTATAACATGCTCGAGCAGGTCGGCCAGCGGTCCGACATTTATTCCCTCGGCGCGATCCTGTACGAAATGGTCACCGGCGAGCGGGCGTCCATGGACCGTTTTCTTCTGAGCGGCGGCAGATACTGCGATAAAGGCCGCTGCCAGAGGTACGACTATAACGCGCTGCTCCGCCGCATGCTGACCGAAGACGCGGCCCTGCGCTTTCAAACCGCAGGAGAAGTCAGTGCCGCGCTTGAGCGTTTTTACGGCGACATCTGAAATATATTGAATGCATATTCAATATATATATAATGCCCCCGCCTTACGGTCATAGCGCACGTTGAGGTGCGGTCGTAGAGGCCGACGACCTCGGCGGCCCGTTGGCCGTCTTGTTGGCTCGGCGCGGCACAGGAGCGGCGGGAGCAAGCCCCCGCCCTACCATGGCATTATGCATAACAAAACGACACCGGATTTCCTATGAAATCCGGTGTCTGTGTTTTCATACTATACCGATGCCCGTACCGCTTCCTCAGCTCTCATCCAGGCACTTTTTTACGAGCTCCACGGCTTCGAAATCCGGGCGGCAGCTCAGGACATAACAGTCGATGCTGCCCGCAAGTTTTTCAAGTGTTTCGAGCACCTGATCCGTCATTGCTTCACCGCCCAGGAATAAAAAGCATCGGGCATAAAGGCGGACGACGGCCTCGGCAATATCCAGCTTCCTGATCTCGTTATGCGCGCTTTGCTCGAGAAAAACCACCGCCTGAAGAGGCAGGCGTTTATTCATAAACTCTCCCGAGGTTCCGCACCAGGGGAGGCCGTAAGCGTACGGGGAACCGTCCAGCATACGGCAGGCCGTCACGTCGCCGTCCAATATCCCGACGCCGTATTTCTCCCGCCAGAGATGGACATGTGTCGACTTCCCCGTCCCGGCCGGCGCCGAAAACAAGACGCCCCTGCCGTTATACTCAATTGACGCGGAATGGAGCATAACGCCGTTATTTTGAATCAGAGAAGGGATGAATAGCTCCCGAATATGGGAAAATAGACTGTCCTTAACATCACCGGTCTTTCTATCCCGATGATATAAAGGATCAATATAAAGCGTGCATGTCGACCAATCGCGGGAAATAAGGGTATAATAAGGGATGTCGGATTTATGAAAATTCTGAATATGCAGAAAACCGCTGTCATCGAAAAATGAGTCAGCATATGCTTTAAGTATGATTGGCTTCCTTCCTGAAGACTCCCGTGGAACATTGCCAAAGTCTATCTTATAGTGCAGCTCGAAATCGGTCTGACAGCCTTCAAATATTCTGAGATGTTCATGAATGAGCCATACCGGGAATTCAAGCTTAATGCTCAAGTCAGCAATATATAAAAATTTCATTGTAAAGGCCTTTATCAACAGCTTTTTAAAAGCAGGTGCATAAAGTGCACCTGCTTTTTGTAATGTTATTTTTGCAAGGGTTTTCACGTTCTTAACAAGAACCTTTTGGTCCTCCTAAATTTGAATACTCATTACGGGGTGTTTCTGGAAATTTATCATCCCAATAGCAATGATTCAGGCTGTCTTTATTACAGCCGGTATAGACGTTCTCAAATTGGGCGTATTTCTTAATACCAAGATCCGGCTTTCTATATTCCTTTTTCATATATTAACTCCATTATATTCATAATTATTGTATAATCACCTGAATCCGTGAACTAAATAAACCAAAACAAGCAGAAAATCCTGTAATAGTGTGCTAAAATAAGAAGAAAAAGCGCGGGGAAAAG
>JAAYBH010000370.1 GCA_012718935.1 Clostridiales bacterium | reverse complement strand
GCTGTATCCGGTAAACCGGTGGAAGCCGTATTCCGCAGGCTGACGGAGAGCGGAGCGACAAAATGGCACCATATCCGGGCGGTTCGCATCCAATATGAGGACAGTGACAAACCCACCCTGATCGCCATCGTCACCGATGTGACGAATCTTAAGATGACGGAACTGAATTTCCAGGCGCAGAAAAGGCAGCTTGAAACTGTGCTGAGAATGAGCCGTGTCGTCACGTTTGAAGTCGATATTGCCACCCGCACGCTGTATATGAGCGATCCGACGGTGGCAAAGTACGGTATTGACGTGAACTCAATCGAGAACATGCCGGACTCTCTGATCGAAGCCGGAGCGATCCATCCGGATTCCGTTGACGAATGCCGCAGGATGTATGATGAAATATACTCCGGCATACCCGAGGGCAGTGCGATCATCCGGACTCTCAAAAGAGACGGACAGTTTACGATCGAGCGCTTAACATATTTCACCGTATATGATGAGAGCGGGCGGCCCATAAAAGCCGTGGGCGTTGATGAAGGCATGGAGACGCGGTCGGCCGCATACCTGCGCGTCGACCTGATCGCCAGGCAGTACAAGGTTTACTCGGATAATATGCTCACGATCACCAAAGTTATTGTTGCAGAGGACAGCTTTGAGTTATTGAAGCCGGAAGACATCCCCGAAGAGACGAAGGTCAATCTGAAGACTTATTCAGAGCTTCTGGAATATAGAATAGCGCAGATTGCCGATCCTGTTGACCGGGCGCTCGTCCGGAATAAGTTCTGTATCGACAGCCTGAGAAAGGATCAGTCGGACAGAGGTGTGCTCACCCATCAATACAAGGTCCGGGATGCATCCGGCGCGGTCAGATGGCACATGATGAGCGCCAGTGCGTATATGGACCAGTTTGACGGGAGGATGTACTCCTTTATCCGGACACAGGATATTACCTTCAGGAAAAACCTGGAGCAGTTGCTGGGCGATGACGCCAAAAACGAGACGGCGATGATGGGGGCCTATTCCTTCAATATGTTCAGCAGGCTCTCGGACGCCTATATTAACAGTGCGGAGAGAAAGGGCAGCTGTGCCGTCATGCTGTTCACAATACGGAATTACGATGATCTGCTTGAGCAGTACGGGCGGATAATGCTAATCGACATGCTGGGCGGCTTTGTCGGCAAAATCATGATGGTCATCAGCACCGATCATCTTTCATGCTATGACGGCAAACGAACCATGGCGCTGTTTGTGCCGGATGCGCGATCGGAGGAAGCACTGAGCCGGTTGGCGGAAACGATCCTGCTTATACTCAGGAATCCGGCATACTTCCAGTTCCATGAGGAGGTTTTTATGGATTTCAGCTGCGGCATATCAAGCTCTGACGAGAGTACAGCCGGGTTTACCGAGCTTTACGAGAAAGCGTCGGCCGCACTGCGCTCTCTTGACAAGCAGGACAATAGGCACGTCGCCTTTGCCTGAAGTCAGCGCATCAGTCTGACGGCCAGCGCGGCGACGATAAATCCCGTGAGATCGGCGCACAGTGCGGCGGGGATGGCATAACGGGTCTTCTTGATGCCGACGGCACCGAAATAGACGGCGATCACATAAAAGGTTGTCTCCGAGGATCCGAGCATCACGGCGGCTGTACGGCCAATCAAAGAATCGGGTCCGTACCGGCTGATCAGCTCACTCCCCACGGCCAGAGCCCCGCTGCCGCTGATCGGGCGGATAAAGACAAGGGAAGCCGTCTCCGGCGGAATCCCCACGAGGTTGAATATCGGACTGAAGAGCAGGCACAGCGCATCCAGCGCGCCGGATGCCCGCAGCATATAGACACCCGTCAGGAGAGCGACGAGCGCCGGGAGTATCTTGATAACTACCTTCAGCCCGTCGGATGCACCGGCTGTCAAAGCTTCAAAGACATCTATTTTTTTATGCAGGGTAAAAACAGCGACAAAACCGATTACAACGGGAACCACAAGCGAATATATGACGCCCATATTAGTTCCTCCACAGTCTCTTCAGCAGTTTTCCGATAATAATACCGGCCGCCACGGCAGATAATGATGCAATCCAGACGGCCGGCAGGATATCGAACGGTTTTGCGGCGCCCTCCGCCGCCCTGACGGCGGCGACAGTTGCCGGGATCAGCTGTATGGACGCCGTATTGATGATAACCAGCATGCATAAATCATCCGTCGCGACGCCGCCCCTGGAGAGCTTTGCCATTTCGGAGGCGGCTTGAATCCCGAGGGGTGTCGCCGCGTTGCCAAGCCCCAACAGATTTGCCGAGACGTTAGCGGAAACAGCTTCCATGGCGTCCTTATTTTTTTTCGCAGACGGGAAGAGCAGGGACAAGATCGGGAAAAGAAGTACTTTTAAGCTGTTCGACAGACCGCTCCGCCGCATCATCTCCATAACGCCTGTCCAGAGGCAGGTGACGCCGCAGATGCCGATGCAGAGGGTGACGGCGGCGCCGGCGCCGTCCAGCGCCGCCTTGCCGACATTGTCGATATTGCCGCTGATGAGGCCGAATATGACCGATACGGCGATCATGATTGTCCAGATCCAAGCCAATGCCATAGTGTTCCTCCAATGCCAAATATCGGTAAGTACATATAAAAATATATCATAATTAGAGGGAATTTATGATAAAATATGCCAGCATTTATTAGCAAAAACGAATCGACAGCGATTGACAATTCCGGTCATATGTGGTATCGTAAAAATACAGTTTTTAGCTTTAGGTAGGAGAAAAACGAGTATTTTTGAGAAAGGAAGCGGTTGCATGAAGTCAACAGGTATCGTTAGGAAAGTCGATGAGCTGGGTCGAATTGTGCTGCCTATCGAACTGCGCCGCACATTGGACATTGCCGAGAAGGACTCCCTAGAAATATATGTGGATGAGTCCGCAATTGTACTTAAAAAGTATGAACCGGCATGCATTTTTTGCAGCAATGTCAAAGGCGTCACCAATTACAAAGGTAAAAATATCTGCGTCGCGTGTATGAAGGAACTGAAAAAAAAGAGTTAAATCCCGTCAGCTTCAAAACATGTTTTATGCCTCTGGCCAAAATGGACAGAGGCACTTTTTTTTTTATCTATTTTTGTATGATGGGCTTAATTCAGGGCTTTTCCTTCAGCGCTGCGTCGTAGAGAACATTTTTTGGAAAGCCTGTCAATAACGCGCTGTTTTTTACAGCGTCCTTCAGTGACAGGCCGCTGTCCTGGAGGTCCCTTACAATATTGAGCGCTTCTTCCAAATTTGGACCGGGAACCGCCTGTTCGGCGGCACCCTCGACTACAAGAACAAATTCGCCCCGCGGCGGCTTTTCCTCAAAATGGCGAACGGCCGATGAGAGCGTACAACGGAGCGTTTCTTCATGGATTTTTGTTATTTCCCGGGAGATCGAGACCCGCCTGTCGCCGAAAGCCTCCAGCATATCCCGGAGCGTCGCCGGCAGCTTATGGGGCGCTTCGTAGAAAATCATGGTGCGTTTCTCTGCTTTAAGTGCCTGGAGATGCTCAAACCGGCTCTTCCTTGACGTCGAGAGAAAGCCCTCAAAGGTGAAACGGCCCGTTGGCAGACCGGAGAGAGCAAGGGCGGCAACGGCCGCGGACGCGCCGGGAATTGCATAAATCCCAATGCCGGCCTCTGCGCACAGCCGGACAAGGTCCTCGCCCGGGTCGCTGATCGCCGGCATGCCGGCATCGGTGACGAGCGCGCACGTCTCGCCGGCCAGGAGGCGCGCGCATATCTTTTCGCCGCTCTCCTTGCGGTTGTGCTCATAATAGCTGACAATCGGCTTTTTTATCCCAAGGTGGTTTAACAGCTTCAGCGTCACGCGGGTATCCTCGGCGGCGATAAAATCAACGCCCGACAGAATATCCGCCGCCCGCTTTGTCATGTCGCCCAGATTTCCGATCGGTGTCGCGACAAGATATAGGATTCCGCTCATGTAACCGCCTCACTTCATGATTATATTCCAAATCGTAGGGGCGGACCTCGTGTCCGCATTGTGACAATCAAGCAGTGAAACCCGAAGGAGGGCAGACACAAGGTCTGCCCCTACGGGGCGCTTTACACCCGATGATATATCCGCTTGATCTCTTCCGTATCATTGCCGTTCTCGTCTGCAAGTATCAGCGGCGCTTCGATCTTCAGGGACGGCTTGCCGCCCCGGCGGCTTTCGATGAGGATGAGATTGGGCGCTGCCTCCGTTTTATGCTGCACGAAGCGGAGGCGCTTGGGCTCAAGGCCGTTTTCCCGCAGCGCGCAGATGACCTCGATAAGCCGCTCCGGTTTATGGACGAGGGCGAACAGCCCGCCCCAGCGGGTCAGGTACGACGCGGCGGCGCAGACGTCGGAAAGGGTGCATGTCCGCTCTTCCCGCGCCGAAGCCCTGCCGTTAATTTCCGATGATTTCCCGCGGCCTTCGGCATAATAAGGGGGATTTGAAACAACCAGATCATAAACACCGGCTTCCAGAAACTCACGGTGACGCCGCAGGTCGCCGCCGATCACGCGAATTCTGTCGTCGAGCCTGTTGAGCTTCACGTTTTCCCGGGCGAGAGCCACCCAGCCCTCATGCAGCTCAACGCTGTCGGCCGTGAGGGAAGGGCTGTTCCAGGCCAGAAGCACCGATATGATGCCTGAGCCGCAGCCCAGATCACATGCGCGCTTCGCGTACCTGTATGACGCAAAGGAGGACAGCAGGACGGAATCCGTGCCGAGGCGGAAGGCGTCGCCGTCCCGTATGAATACCGGGCCGCCGGGCCATAATTCATCATGGATCATGGTCTGTCACCTCCGCTGTTCGCTCCGCCGCGAAAAAATACTGCCTTTTCAGAAAACGGCGCTCAAGCATCAAGCGGCGGCGGCTCATTTTCTCAAACGACAGCATTTTTGTTATGTAGGCTGCTTACTGGGGAGCGATGGCTTCCATCGGGCAGACATCGACGCAGGAGCCGCAGTCAACGCATTTTTCAAGGTCGATCACGTACTGGTCGGAACCCTGTGATATGGCTTCAACGGGGCAGTTTGGCGCGCAGGCCCCGCAGGAAACACACTCATTGCTGATTTTATGTGCCATGATGATACCTCCATATTTATATCAGTGCTTCTTTCGGTAAGACCGTAAATCATGAGTATTTTACCATGTATCAACAAAAAATCAATAGTTTAATTTAGGATAACTTTCCTTGTTCTTACCGGTTCTTTTTGTAAAACATGTGTTTTGTTGAATCGGGAAGACTAAAAAAAGTATAAACGCCGAATACTATAACAAATATTCAAATGCGGGCAGTGAAGGGAGACCGATATGGATAAGTTTGATTTTTCATGCCCCGGAGGCGACTGCCCCGGCCTGGACAAAGGTCCGCGGAGCAGGGAACATGACGGTCGTTTTATCAATCATGTTGCGACGAGCAGTCCGTTGGACAACAGTGCTGTGTCAATGATGAATGACGATAATGCGCAAAATCGTGCGAATCAGAGAGCTATTTTGTAATATCGCAGGTTAAACGGCTCTCAGCGGGAATCGGAGCGCTTGAGGGCAGTTGCAATATGTATCCTACGGATGTAATATGAATTAAAAGTCAAAGAAAGTCAAAGTCAGATTAGATTGAGGTGATGTCCTATGGGAATGAGCGATCTGATCGCCGGTTTTATCAACGAGGCACTCGACGAGATGAACGGCTGTGCCGAACTCCAGCGGTCGGAACTGGCGAATAAATTCAAATGTGTCCCAAGTCAGATCAATTATGTGATTTCGACACGTTTTTCACCTGAGCACGGTTATATCGTCGAGAGCAGACGGGGCGGCAACGGCTACATACGGATCACACGCGTCGCCATGGAATCGGAACGGCTCATCATGCATACGGTGAATGCAGTCGGCGAGGAACTGGACCTGAATACGGCCGCGGCTCTGACTGCGAATCTGCTTCAGAATGACGCCGTTGACAAAAGCGATGCGCAGCTGCTTATGGCAGCTGTCGGAAACGGCGCTCTCAGGCCGGCGCCGGCTTCCATGCGGGATGTGCTGAGGGCGAGCATTTTCAAGCACATGCTGATTAACATTATGTGACAATTCATACGACATGTTTAATACCCGGGTGAAAGGAGAAAAACCATGAAATGCGAAAACTGCGGCAAAGAGGAAGTTCATTTCCATTATGCTTCAAATATTAACGGTAATATCACGGAAAAGCACCTCTGCGCCGAATGCGCCGCAAAGCTCGGCTTTTCAGACATGCCGGTGTTCAGGCCGGAAATGTCCTTTGAAGATGCCCTTGCGAGATTGTTCGGCGCCAGGCCGAACAGGCGGATGTTCAGCGGCTACGGCATGCTGTTCCCCGCGTACGTTGTCCCCACGGTGGGCATGATTGTACCTAGCCCGGCGGCTGGCGGAGCCGGTACGCAGACCGAGGCGCCGCCTGCTGAAATCAAGCCGGAGATCGACCCTGAAATGCAGAAGCGCCGCGAGATTAATATCCTGCGCGAGCAGATGCGCGCGGCGGCGGACGCTGAGGACTATGAGAAAGCTGCAGCAATTCGCGACAGCATAAAAAACCTTGAGAATGGGGAAAACTCATAAGATCATCAAAATCCGATGTTAAATGAAGAAACAGTGGAATGAAGTGGCCGGTATCCAAAAACCGGCCACTCTATGTAAAACCGATATGGGGGTTTATATATGAGATTTGAAGACAGATTCACGGAACGGGCCAAGAATGTTCTCGACCTGGCGCAGGCAGCTGCGACCGAGCTGGGGCACGGCTACGTTGGAAGCGAACATATATTATTGGGACTGGCGCGGGAGGGCGGCGGCGTTGCCGCAAAAGTTCTGCGCGAGTCGGGACTTGAAAGCCGGCTGATCCTGGACCTGATTGACAAACACATCGGCCGCGGGGGTCAGGGCGAGATCCCGCCTCAGGGGCTGACGCCCCGGGCTAAACGCGTCATTGAGCTGGCTGTCACCGAGGCCAACCGGCTCGGCCATAATTACATCGGCACGGAGCACCTTTTGATGGGGATACTCCGGGAATATGACAGCGTGGCCTCGAAGCTCATCATCTCGACGGGCGTTGACCTGAACAGGATGTACACCGAAATACTCAACATTTTCGGCAGCAGCGAATTCAAACCCCGCCAGTCAGCCACCGTCGGCAAGACGAAAAAATCGGATACGAAAACACTGGATCAGTTCTCGCGCGACCTGACGGATATGGCGCGCAGCGGCAGCCTTGATCCCGTTATAGGGCGTGAAAATGAAATCCAGCGTGTTATCCAGATTTTGTCCCGGCGCACTAAAAACAACCCGGTGCTCATCGGTGAGCCCGGCGTTGGCAAGACGGCCATTGCCGAGGGGCTCGCCCAGCGTATCATCGCCGGCGACGTCCCCGAAATGCTTAAGGATAAGCGCGTCGTCTCCCTTGACCTGACCGGCATGGTCGCCGGCACAAAGTACAGGGGAGATTTTGAAGAGCGTATCAAAGCGGCGATCGACGAGGTGGTGAAGGCCGGCGACGTTATTCTGTTCGTCGACGAGCTGCATACGATTATCGGCGCAGGCGCGGCTGAGGGCGCCATCGACGCGGCCAATATCATCAAGCCGGCCCTAGGGCGCGGTGAGATCCAGATGATCGGCGCGACGACGCTGAACGAATACAGGAAGCACGTGGAAAAGGACGCGGCGCTGGAACGGCGTTTCCAACCGGTGACGGTCAACGAGCCGACGCCCGAGGAGTCGGTCCTGATTCTGAAAGGGCTGCGCGACCGTTACGAAGCGCACCATAAGCTTAAAATCACGGACGAGGCCATCGAAGCGGCTGTTAAAATGTCAAGCCGGTACATCAACGACCGTTATCTGCCCGACAAGGCCATCGACCTTGTGGATGAGGCGGCGTCCCGTGTCCGCATGGAAAACCTGAAGCTCCCGCCCGACCTGAAGGAGCTGGAAGCGAAAAAGGAAGCCTTGGCGACCGAGAAGGAAGCCGCCGTCCAAAGTCAGGATTTCGAGCGCGCGGCGGGACTCCGGGACCGCGAGCGCCAGCTCGACGACGAGATCGAGAAGGCGCGGAAAAACTGGGAAGCCATCCGCACCGGTGACCGCGGCAGCGTGGGCCCCGAGGACATCGCGGCTGTCGTCTCCGGCTGGACGGGGATCCCTGTCACCAGCATTACGGAGGACGAGAGCGAGCGGCTCCTGAAGATGGAATCGGTTCTCCACAAGCGCGTTGTCGGCCAGGAGGAGGCCGTATCGGCGGTAGCCCGGGCGCTCCGGCGCGGACGTGTCGGTCTGAAGGACCCGAAGCGGCCTATCGGCTCCTTCCTGTTCCTGGGCCCCACGGGCGTCGGCAAGACGGAGCTCTGCAAAGCCCTGGCGGAAGCCATGTTCGGCGACGAAAACGCCATGCTGCGCGTCGACATGTCGGAATACATGGAAAAGCACACCGTCTCCAAGCTCATCGGCTCGCCACCGGGGTATGTCGGTTACGACGAGGGCGGCCAGCTGACCGAAAAGGTGCGCCGCCGTCCCTACTCGGTCCTCCTGTTTGACGAGATCGAGAAAGCCCATGAGGACGTTTTCAATATCATGCTCCAGATCATGGAGGACGGCATTCTGACCGATTCCCAGGGCCGCCGCGTGGACTTCAAGAACACCATCATCGTCATGACGTCCAACGCCGGCGCGCGCAACATCACCGACAAGCAGAAGAAGCTCGGCTTTGCAGCCGTCACCGACAACGAGGAGGAGCGCAACTTCGAAAACATCAAAAGCGCCGTCATGGACGAGCTCAAACGTATGTTCAAGCCGGAGTTTTTGAACAGGGTGGACGAGACCATCGTCTTCCACCAGCTCAGCCGCGAGAACGTCCGGGAGATCAGCCAGAAGATGCTGGAAGTCGTCATTGCCCGCGTCAAAACAATGGGCATCGACATGACCGCCGACGACGCGGCCATCGACCTCCTGTCTGAGAAAGGCTTCGACCCCATCTACGGCGCCCGGCCCCTCAGGCGCGCCATCCAGAACGCCGTTGAGGATGCCGCCGCCGAAAAAATCCTCGAAGGCCGCATCAAGGAAGGCGACAAGGTCACCGTCACCGTTTTGGAAGGCAAGATCGAGCTGATCAAAGGCGCAGACACAAAAGAACCGGCCAAAGCCGGCGTATAATCCAAAAGCTGCCGTAAGGGCGGACAATAGACTCGCGCAGCGAGTCTATTGTCCGCCCTGTATCGTCATGCAGTAAACCCGTGGTAGGGCAGACACAAGGTCTACCCCTACGAAGCGGGCAATCAATAATCAATACCAGAAAAAGTATTGACGAACAGTACCGGGCAACTTATAGTGAATCTAATAATAAAAACCTGAACCGTCACCCTGGCGGAAAAAAGGAGTGCCGACATGCCCTCGATTTCAGATTTATTCAGCCTACAGAACCCGAATGCGGAACCGAATCTCAAAGCGCATTATGCGATGGTCAAGGTGAAGATGAAGCTTGGCATGCAAAACCCGTACGAAGAGATAAAGGATGAATTCTCCGCGGAGCATTTGAGGAAAAAAGCCGGTGAATTGCGCGAGATTAAAGACAAGTACGACCTTTATGTCCGGCGGATGCGCTGCCTGGTAGGAGAACTGGAGCTGCTGTGGCAGAACGATATCCAATCCTCCTTTATTGCCGAGCTTTCCAACCTGAAAGAACCGATTGCCGATTATTCAGCCCGTGTGGAGGGATTTGCCGCGTTTCTTTGCCTGGCGTCGGAGGCGCTGGAGCAGGATCGGGCTACCGTTGACGAGCCGTCACAGGATGAGGATGAACCTGTCCGCGTGACATTACCCAACATCCCGGACCTGAAGAAATCAGGGGGCGATTCGGAGGAAAACGGTCCCTTTGCCATACCGGCGGAGAAGAAGCAGGAAAACAAAAGCGCCCTATGGAAGCTGCTCTCAAAGCTCGGGATCCGGGATCCCCGTGACAGGAAAAGCGGGCTCGATCCCCAGAAGCTGAAAAACGGAGCGATCGAAATGCGCTCGATTATCACACAGTACGATTATAACGTCCGAAAAATCCAGCATGAGATACAGAACCTGCAGCGGTTATGGGAAAATGATATTCAGACGTCCCTTGTCGAGGAGCTGGATGAAAGTATGAACGCGGTCAAGGATTATTCGAGCCTCGCCGACGAATACGCGTCGCTGATGGAAATTGCGGCCCATGAAATTGAAACGAACGGCGGCGAAGCCGATAAGGCGTCCGTCCTGTCGGGGAGCCAGGAAGGCCCTGTGACAGTCATTCTTTCCAACATTCCGTATCTCAAGCGGTCGCGCTTTGACCTGAAGGCTTACGATCCGTATTTTGAAGAGACTCAGGCCGGCGTGTCAACAGAGATTTCGATGTCCAGGAAAAACAGCGAATACCTGTACAACGTCTATGAAGACCATATCGAGCTGATCAAATACATAGGGCTGAAGAAGCATGTTGATATTCCGGCCGAGATCGACAGCCTGCCGGTGACCCACATCGGCCTGGACTGCTTCGCTATGGCCTGGCGCGTCAAGTTTACAAGCATCACCATGCCGGATACCATCACGACAGTCTACCACGGCGCGTTCCGCGGCTGCCAGACCATCCGGGAGCTGAAGCTCTCAAAAAACCTCCGCTACATCGGCAATTATGCCTTCGGTTTCATTACGGACCTTGAATATATTTCGCTGCCGGATCAAATCGTCTCCTTCGGCATGGGCGCCTTCAGGAACTGCCTCAACCTGAAATCCGTAAGCATACCCACGCAAACGCTCAAACGGATCGGCAACGATTGCTTCTACGGCTGCAAGAAGCTTGAGTGCGTCGTCATCGGCGACGACGTCGTCGAAATCGACGACTGGGCATTCAGGTTGTGCGAGCATCTCAGCAGCGTCACCATCGGTGAGAGCGTGGAAAAAATCGGGGAATGCGCGTTTTATGACTGTATCCGGCTGAACCGGCTCGATATCCCCGAAAATGTTTCAAATATCGGCGGCACCGCCTTTTACTCCCGCCGCGGCATCACCCTGGGTGTCATCGAGGGCTCAGCCGCCGAAAAGTACGCCGTCGACAACAATCTCAAATTCGTCCACATCTGAGTATCGCTTCAAGCCCGCCCGCCGGCCTATGGCTGCCGGGCGGCTTTTTTGATATAATGCCGTTAATGTTAACGTTTGGAGGTCGTCTCATGAAAATTGCTATTCTGGGTGCCGGTGCGATGGGGTCCATGGTGGGGGCTTTTCTGAAAAAGGGCGGGGGAGAGGTTTATTTTGTGGACCCGTATGAAGCGCATATGAGGGCTGTCACGGAGAGCGGGCTCACCATGGATATTGAGGGGCACGGCCGTGAAACTGTCCGTGTGAACGGCGCGACCGTCCGCGCAGCGGATGTGGGCGTCTGCGATCTGGTGATCCTACTTGTTAAAGGAATCAATACCACGTCGACAGTACAAAACAGCAAAGCGCTTTTCGGGGACAATACGGTCGTCCTCACCCTCCAGAACGGCATCGGGAATGTGGACCTGCTGAAAGAGCTGCTACCGGAGGAAAATATCGGCTACGGTATTTTAAAATCCTCGGCAACCCTGTACGCACCGGGCAGAATCTTCGGCCGGGACAGGTTCCCGGACAGCCCGGCAGGCGCATTTTTTTACCCGTTGAAAAAAGACACGTATTGTTTTGAGAAATACCAGAAACTCGCTGAGCTTTTTTCCGCCGGCGGTTTTATCGCGGCGCTTGATGAAAATATCGATGCCGTCATCTGGGACAAGCTCTACAACAACGCGGTTTTCAACTGCCCCTGCGCCATCCTGCAGATCGCGCCCCAGGACTTTATCAGCCACGATATGGGTACCGAGCTGTACCGGCAAATCGGCAGGGAGGTCTGTGAGGTGGCGACGGCCAAGGGTATCCCCATGGACGCGAATGACTACTGGACACGCCACGGCCTGCCGTCAATCCCGAAAAAACCGGTCACCGTCCGGCATTACACGTCGGCTATCCACGACGTGAGCCGCAGGAACAAAACAGAGGTCGATTTCCTCAACGGCGCGGTATACAGGGAAGGTCAAAAGCTGGGCATTCCCACGCCCTACAACGAGACGATCTGGCGCATGACGAAGGTCCTGGAGGACACATACGATCTGAAATATGTACCGGAGAAATAGTTTTAAGGAAGACGGGCGACCGTAGTTGATACAGCAAGGGCTCTGCCGCATGATATGCCGCAGGGGTCGCCGCCTTCGGCGACCCTTGCCTGCCAGCGTAACGCGGTGCGGGAACGGCGGGAGCAAGCCCCCGCCCTACAATAAAGGCATCATGTGCAATTCGGCGCGGTACAGGGGTGGGACGGAACGGCACGTCATCAGCTCTTGTCTCCCGGCTTGGATAAAAGTGCGATCAGATATCCGAAGAAAACAGCGGCGGCGATGCCGCCGGCGGCGGCGGTGAAGCCACCCGTGAAAATGCCGATGACGCCTTTTTCGTCAACGGCTTTTTTGACGCCTTCGGCCAGCAGATAACCGAAACCGGTGAGCGGGACGGTTGCCCCGGCGCCGGCCCAATCGACGAGGGGCTTGTAGAGCCCCACAGCGCCAAGGATGACGCCGGCGACAACGTACGATGTTAAAATCCTGGCAGGCGTCAGCTTCGTTTTGTCGATAATGATCTGCCCGATCAGACAGAGCGCGCCCCCGACGGCGAACGCTTTTAAATACTCCAGAAATATTTCCATTTAGCTTCCTCTCTTATTTCGTCGTTGATATCGATACGGCGGAGCAGATACAGGGGATGCTTTCACCCTGCTGCGTCGAGGTTGGCGAGAGCAGGGCGCCCGTTGCGGCAAAGAGTATATTTTTCCAGCGCCCTTGGCGCATACCATCCAGCAGATAGCCGGACAGGACGCTTGCCGAGCAGCCGCAGCCCGAGCCGCCGGCGTGAACATCCTGCTCTTCACGGGAGTAGATCATCAGCCCGCAGTCGTTATAGTTGTGGGACAGGTCGATGCCGTCATTCCTGAAGAAATCGACGAGAATCCCGGCGCCCAGCATACCCAGATCGCCCGTGACGATCAGGTCATAGTCGGACGGTTTCAAAGCCAGATCATTGAAGTGGGCCGAAAGTGTGCTGTAGGCCGCCGGGGTCATGGCGGCGCCCATATTATTGGCGTCCTTGATGCCCTGGTCGACAATTTTACCGCATGTCACATGCTTGATATAGGGCCCGGGCCCGTCGCTGGTCAGAATGACGGCGCCGGAGCCCGTCACTGTCCACTGGGCCGTCGGCGTGCGCTGGCCGCCGTATTCCAAAGGAAAGCGGAACTGGCGCTCCGCGCTGCAGAAGTGCGAGGACGTGATGGCGGCGGTGCAGTCGGCAAAACCGCCGTCGATCGTCATGGCTGCCAGGGCCAGGCTCTCCGCCATCGTCGAGCAGGCGCCGTACAGTCCGAAAAACGGGATATTCATATCGCGCAGGGAAAACGCCGAGCCGATGCACTGGTTCAAAAGATCGCCGGCGAAGATGAATTCAACGGCCGACAGCGGCAGGGCTGCCTTCTCCAGCGCTTTGTTCAGCGTCATTTTCTGCATGGTGCTCTCGGCTTTCTCCCAGGTTTTTTCGCCGAAATAAGCATCGTCGTTGATATAATCAAAGCTGTCGCGCAGAGGGCCGTCGCCTTCTTTTTTCCCCACGACGCATGCGCTGGACGCGATGGACGGCGGATTCGGAAAGCTGATGCTCTGGCTCCCGACGTGTTTTTGGCTCGTAATCAATCACCTCTTATTATAAGTCTCCCTTTATGATTAGCTGTTTTGTATGATTTAAACGCGATTGG
>JAAYBH010000369.1 GCA_012718935.1 Clostridiales bacterium | reverse complement strand
CCCAGCCACTGAATGAGTGGACGGTTTACCGGCTCGGCGGCGATGAAATAAAACGTCTGGCTGAGGGATGAGCAAAAAGCCAGCGGACATAAGAAACAGGGCGCTTCCGAGCTTTATGCTTTGAACGCCCTGTAATTTATTTTCTATAACCGCTGACGGAGTTTATCGTCGATAAGACATACGCTTAAAGGTTCAGAATTCTAGCGGCATTATCTCCGAGTATCATTGCCCTTTCCGTATCTGTCAGCGGCAGCGCTTTCAGGTGTTCAATTTCTGTTGCCGCGTCGCTCCAGGGGGAATCGGAGGCGAACAGGATTTTTTCAGCTCCGTGATCCCGAACGATCCGCAGGAACTGTGCCTCCGAATAGAATTCAAAGCCCATGGAGGTGTCCAGATAAATGCCCGTGCCGACGATGTGCCGCTCAACGTCGTCCCACTCGGCGTGGCCGCCGAAATGAGCGGCGACGATGACACCGCCCTTCATGGCGTTCCAGATATTCTGAAAACGGACAGGGCTGGATTTCAACGGCTCGGAAAAGCCGGGGTCAAAGCCGGCATGGTGCAGGAGGATGAGGCCGCGGCTGAGGGCGTAATCGTAAATTCGGAGCATAGCCGAATCGTCGATGACAAAATCCTGATACTCGGCGTGGAATTTTATCCCCTTGAGTCCCAGCTCAACAATAAAGTCAATATCGCGCTTGTAGTCGTCCGTAAGGGGGTAAATGCCGCCGAAGGAGAGGAGCTTATCTGAGCATATGCTTTTTGCCCATGTGTTCAGGTCGTAAAACTGGCTTTGCTTAGTGAGGACAGGCTGAACGACAGAGATACCGACGCCGCTTTGGCGCATGTGCGCCAGCAGTCCGCCGACGGTCGCGTCCGTGACGGGGGTGAAGACCTCATTAATATTGGAAAGCAGGGTGCTGACGGCTCTCCCGGCCAGCTCGTCGGGGAAGCAATGCGTATGGAAATCAATGATCATATTAAGCTTGCTCCTCATTCAGCGCTCTTCACACCCCGCCAGTTATTATTCCCGTCGAGGGTCAGGAGAACCGAATAATCGCGGAGGACGATGACGTAATCCGGCTGATAGGCGGCAATATAATCGGCCAGTGATGTTTTATCATACCACCGCAGGTCAATGGAACGCATCTCGTTGAAGCTGGTGTATAAAAGGCACTCCACGGCGTTTGTATAGCTGTCGCCGACGAGAAGAACGTCGGGCAGCTCCGGGCGGTTTGTGTCGATCACCGTTTCTGCGATATCTCCGTGCATATAGACGGTATAACTGACGGGATCCCAGGTGTTGTCCGGCAGCATATAGACCTCCGGCGCCACAGGGTTGCCATTATTTGTGCGTGTAAACGGAATATCCTGATTCGGGACAGCGATTTTAAGCTTTTCTTCCGAGGAAATCAGGCTGAAAAGCTTCCGCATACGGGAACCCAAAAACGGATTGGCGACTTCCCTGACGGTGATGTCCGCTGCCGTCAGGACGGGCAGGCAGAGGCTGTTATCCGCATTGATCCTGTCCATGATTGCCTGATATGTCAGCAGCGCCCCTTCAAAAGTGAGATGGTGGTCTGTCGCGTAATATACATTTTCGGGATGTCCCATGTCATCGAAGATCTCGCCCATGTCGATAAGATTGACGCCGCGCCCGGCCATATCGGTCTTGAAGCAGTCGAGGGCTGTACTGAAATATTCCACCCTGCTGCTCAGGAAATCGGGATATTCGTGCCCGTTGTAAGCCAGCTGCCCGGATACGGCGACGTAGTAGAATTGACCGCCGTTATCCTGAACATGCTGTTTCAGCGCGCTGAGGTTATCCGCCGAAGCCTTCGATTCGTCGGCGATTTTTACTGGGTCGACCGTCTCATAACCGTTGAAGGTCAGGAGGTTTCGATCCGTTATGACAATGTCATTGACGACGGGGCGCTTTATCACAAATAAATCAATGTATGCGGAGGCCTTCAGCAGTGTATCGCGGCCGGCGGCGTGATCCTTGAAATAAGTCTCCCATTGGGAAAACCAGCTGCCGTCCAAAAATGTCTCCCGATGTAAAACAGGCATGGACGCCAATGTGCGGTTTTCAAATATCGATTCCGTTTCCTTAGGCTTGACGGCGGTCACCGTCATCCCGACAAAAAGGAAACCGAGAAAAAACAGCATAAAGATAATATTCGCCGCTTTTTGACGCTTCATTCCTCAAGCCTCCTCTCAGAATCTGAAATAAATGAACGGATTGAAAGAGCCGATGACCAGCTTCAGATACGAGCAGGCGAGCAGAACGAGCCCCAGGAGCCGCGGACCCCAGGCAAGCAGCTGCCCGCCGAGGCCGGTCTCGTGCTTCTGCAGCAGAGAATGAACGGCATTTTTAACAGGCAGAGCTGCGACGACCGCGAAAATAAGCTCCGGCCAGTATTCCTTCAGCATATAAAGTGTCTGCCCGTCAGACAGGGCGGCGCCCCGGGCGCCGAACATCGCGCCCAAATAAGAGAAAGCGGCAGGCAGGCTGTCAGCCCTGAAAAGGACCCAGCTCATGATAACCAGCAGCAGCGTATACAAGTGGCGCGCCACGGCTGGGAGCCTGTACAGCAGCTTTCCCCAGATAAACTTTTCACCAAGAAGCAGGACACAGAACCACAGACCCCAGAAGATAAAGTTCCAGGCCGCGCCGTGCCAGAAGCCAGTCAGGAGCCAGACGATGACGATATTGCGGATATTTCTCCATTTTCCGGAGCGGTTGCCGCCCAATGGAATATAGACGTAATCGCGAAACCACGAGGTCAGCGATATATGCCAGCGCTGCCAGAAGTCGGTGATTGACCTCGCAATATAGGGGTAATTAAAGTTCTCCAGGAATTCAAAGCCGAACATCCGGCCGAGACCAAGCGCCATATCTGAATAAGCCGAGAAGTCAAAGTAGATTTGTCCCGAGTAAGCCAGCGCGCCCAGCCAGGCAAGGCTCACAGACAGGGCTCCGCCGGAGGGGCCGAATGTCTTGTCGGCGATGAGGCCAAGGGTGTTGGCTAGGAGCATCTTCTTCGAAAGGCCGAACACAAAGCGCAGAGCACCTTCAGAAAACCTTGCCAGATTCTCGTCCCTCGCAGCGATTTGACCGGAAACCGTCGAATACCGGACAATCGGGCCTGCGACAAGCTGTGGAAAGAGGGAGATATAAAGGGCAATCCTCAGGGGATTTTTCATAGGCTCCGACTCGCCCCTGTAGACATCGATAACATAGCACAGGCCCTGAAATGTGAAAAAAGAAATACCGATTGGCAGGGTGACATTGGGGAGGGGAAGGCTTGTCCCCAGCGCGTTGATTGTTTCGGCGAAAAAACCCGAGTATTTAAACCAGCCTAAAAGTCCCAGACCCAGGACAACGGCCGTAATCAAAAAAAAGCGGCGCGTTTTTTCTGGATATTCCTTCGAAACGAAAAGACCGCAGCTGTAATTAATAATAATCGAAACGAGCATGAGAACGAGAAACCTCGGGCCGCCGTAGGCATAAAAGAAGAGACTGAAACCGAGGAGGACGAAGTTTCTCAGCTCACGGAAACGCCGCGGTATGACGAAATAGATGACAAGCAGTAAGGGGAGAAAGAAAAAAAGAAAGCCGATACTGGAAAAAACCATAATTTCTCCTGTTATTTGATATAAGCTTATCGGAAATCACATTGAGTATAAGCGTTTGAAAAAAATATGTCAATCTTCCTT
>JAAYBH010000368.1 GCA_012718935.1 Clostridiales bacterium | reverse complement strand
TTAACCGGCGCGATTGCCACGACCGATACGGGAAGTTCGGCTGTTGTGTTGAATGCCGGAAAAGATACGGCAGCCGGTACATCGACCGGCGGCAACATCATTGTCAGCGGCGGCTCGGTAACTGTCGGCGCCGGCGGACGTGCGACGCTGTATTCGGGTGATGTCAGCGACAGCACCGGCCTGACGGCCCTGGTCGGTTCAGGTAGCGGGAATTTTCGTTATAACAGCGATGAAAGCGTGTCTAATTTCTCCACGCCGCTGGGCAGCGGTATATATGCCGTTTATCGTGAACAAGTTACGACGGATGCGCCACTTGCGCCGGCTACACCTGCGACCGAGAACCAGACTGTCGATACGGTTGTCATGTCCTTGACCAGTATTCAGCCGTCGGTTAACGGAACCCAGGAAACATCTTCCGGCGATTCCGGGGCAACATCCGGCAGTTTGCCCACTGAAGGCGGCTACGCGATGGGGCCGGGGGCAGGCAGCGGCTCTATCGATATGTTCTCGGTGTTTGAACTTATTGAAGACCGTACGCTGTAAACGATATAACAGAACGATATAATTAATGTTTTTCGCAATAAACAATCTAAATAATCTTGAATTTCCCTCTGGACATAGTGTAAAATGATAGAAGTCAGATAGTTGTTGCGGGGGGTGTGTGTATAGATTTGTTTTTCTGTTTATTTTATTTTTTTATGTGTTGATTCCACGGTGTTTCTGCGCCTGCGCTGATTTAGACGGCGACGGTATCGCGGAAACATGCATTTCCGGTGGCGGATCGTCGTCGGTTCCTGAAACAACTCCATCGTATCCATCATCTTCAACCCAATACAATTCGCGTTCTGAACCGGCCAGGTCTGCGCCGGTAAAAAAAGCTTACCGTCCCGCTGTGCCCAGTACTGAGTCTATGGCGCAAGCGGCCTTTACCGGAGCGATTTTCTCAAGCATGTTGGATGCTGTTTTTTCTTCTCCTTCGGTTCCGGCCGGACCTACTCCTGAACAGATTGAGGCACAGCGCTTGCTGGAGGAACAGAAACGGCAGGAATTCCTGCGTGCTAATGAAGATCTGGCCGGCAAGCTTAAAGGTTTCGGCGCCGGCAATGATAAAGACAAGGTTTCCGCGGGCAGTTTAAAATTAAAGATGCCCTCCACAGGCGCTCATAAGGATTTCTTCGGGTCACAAACTTCTTCAGCGTTGACTGACGAGGTGTTAAATAATCCGGTCTGGATCGACGGACAGAAAGACCTTATCGTGCAAAGAATTAAAGAGCCGAACAAGTGGTCAGGTTCGATTTACGCCTCGCTTAAGACCAAGGCCCCGCCTTTGCCGTATAAAAAGTTCGATGAACTTGAGCCCGGCGATGTGTTGTTGATATACCCCGATGGATTCAACAAGGCAATCACGTTGATTGATAATTTGGTGTCCGACAGCGAATCATTGGCCTCGCATACGGTAATATTTTTAAGAGAGGTTGACGGAGTCAAGCATTTCATGGAGAATGTCCCCGGCAAGGGGCCGCATATTATCACGGAAAGCCAGGTCATCGCCGAATACGGAGCGCGGGGAGCGGATGTCGCCAGGCTGGCTCAGCCGCTAAATGAGCATGAAGCGAAAAAATTATATTCGGCTGCGCTTGAAATGGCGGCAGCAAATCGCAAGGATGTTAAAGGGTCGTTTTTTTCGGACACCACCAATTACGGTGCGTGGGGTAAGGACAACGTGGTTTGTTCCGAGGCCGACTGGGCTTTGCTTAATCTGGCTCGGCCCGGCGCATCAGTGCCCAAAACCGACGATAAAATCAAATCTGCCGCAGGTGTGGATTTCAGCCCCGCCGACTTTTACGATAATGATCAATATTTTCTGGTTTCGCCATTGTTGGATATGCCTGAAAAATAGGGAGCGTTATGCGGTGCGGGTACAAGGTTAATCTTTTGTTTGCGTGTTTTTTATTGGTGTTCAGCGGCTGCGCTACTACTGGAACCGGCCGCACCAGTGTTTATGATGCCGCCAGTTGCAATGATATGCCGGCGGCTCGCCGGCTGGTTGAACTCGGATACGACGTTAATGCTGACGGTGTTCTTGATATGAGGCCTCTTCATATTGCCGCTTCCTGCGGTTATGTGGATATGGTCAATTTTTTACTTGACCATGGAGCGGATACTGAACTGATGTCAATGGGGTTTACGCCTCTGGCCATTGCTATCTGGAAGGGACACCCAGAGGTAGTTCGCGCGCTGGTCGGCAGGGGAGCCGATGTAAACGCGGTCAGCAACTGGAAGCATCGGTTCACTCCGATTATTTTTTGCGGGTGTTATGGTAATGCCGAGATTGCACAAATATTAATCGATGCCGGAGCCGACGTCCGCGCTAAAGACAATAAAGGCCAAACTGCCGCTGATTGGGCCGCAAAGTATAAAAAGTACGAGGTACTTGCGGTGCTGGGCAAGGCCGGAACTGACATCGCTTATACAGGGAATCTGCGCCAGGATGTTTTGACCGCTTTTATCGGCGTCGATAAACTCAAGGCCCGTCAATTGATTGAGCAGGGCGCGAATTCCAATCTTAAAAGTAAATCCGGTAAAACGTTGCTGGAATACGCGATCGACAACAAATGGCCGGACATAGTTGAGCTTTTACTTAAAAAAGGCGCCGACGCTGAGATAAAAGACAGTGACGGCTGGACTCTGCTGATGAAGGCGGCCCTTGGCAACGAACGGCAAATTGTCGAGGCCTTTGCCGCCGCAGGTGTCGATCTGGCCTATAAAGGAAATAAAAGGGAAGATTTGTTGACTGCGGTTTTGAGGCATGATGTGAATAAGGTTGAGCAGCTTCTGGCCGCTGGCGCCGATGTGAATATTGCCAACGAAAGCGGGATCAGTCCGTTTCTGTCGGCTTTGTCCGTCGGGAATAAGGATTTGATTTATCGCTGTCTTGAACGGGGAGCGGATGTGAATGCCAGAGCTAAAACAGGTTTCAGCGCCCTGATGTACGCGATCAATCTGGGCGATAAGGCCCTGGTGGAGAAAATGATCAGCCTCGGCGCTCAGCCTGATGTTCAGGAAGTCGTGTTGTCTCAGGGAGGCAACACGCATTTTCCTCAAACCAACTATCCTGAGATTACCGCAAGTATCAAGCCGGAAGTTTTTCGTCGCCTTATGCTTCGAGCTCAGGCAGCGGTAGAGGCTGCGGAGTCGGTTGAAGATTATAAAAAAGCCGTAGTGGAATATCAGGCTGCAGCACAGATTTTTCCGGAATCTCCGGAGGTTTACTACAACCTGGGTCTGGTTCAGGAAAAAAGCGGGGCCTTTAACGACGCGATCGCAAGTTTGCGCCAGTACCTTAAACTGGTCCCGACTGCCGCCGATGTCCAGGAAGTTAAAGATATGATTTATAAGATTGAATATAAACGTGATGCTCGATGAATCATAACCTCGGAAAGTATCATGTGTTCAATCGCGGTCATGCCCCGGTTTAAGACTAAGATTTAACGGGACGTTACCGGGCAAAGTGGAAATTCTTACAATATTATTGATAATTGCTGGAAGCTCGGATATAATCAAGTAAAATTCCACCATTGACTAAAGGATTAAATATGCCGAGAAGGTTACAGCTCAGATTCTTCTGTCTTTTCTTGTCTTTGATCTTTTCAATCACTTCCTTCAGTCATGCGGCCGATGTTTATTATTTTGGCGGCGGGTCTTCTGGTCCTTCAACAACCAATGAAAGTTATACGCTTAGGCAGAGGTTTGACGATCTGCTGGACTTCAAGTCCGGCCGTACGTTGTCTGATCGTTCCGGTAAAATCAGCGGATCGGTTCTGACTCAGGTCGGTTACGATAAGGTCAGCGGCAATAAGTCCAAGTCTTTTCTGGACAACGGCTCCGATTATTTGTCGGAGGTCAGCCTCGATATTCAGGAAAAGCTGGGTGGCGATTATAATTTCGAAGGCCGCCTGCGGCTGCGTAAAACCGACAACCCGCGCATCGAGCCACGGCGGGATGTCCGCACCAAAGAATATCAGTTGAAAATAGCCAATCCCGATAATCTGTTCCTGTTCGGAGACTTTTACGGAGAATTGAGCCCTTTTACGCTGGGTACCAGCCTGGAAGGAGCGACGGCTGAGCTTAAGGTGAACGATAACTTTTTTATGAAACATATCGCGGCCCGTTCATCCGAACCGGATGTGGCGGCGTCGAAATTTCAGCGCAATGTTTTCGGCTCCAAGGCCGATGTTTATCTGTTCCGGGACAGCGACGCCATTTCCAATGCCAGGTTCGGGATCCAGGCGGTTACCGTACGCGATGACAGCTCGACACCGGATCGTACTTCGTCGTTTCAGGATCTGCGCAACAATGTTTTTTCGGTCGACGGCGAGATGTCTTTTGTCAAGTACTTGTCATTCAATTACGAATTAGCCCGCAGTATGTACATCGAAGATGAGGATTCAGGCAATGCCGGGGATCAGAAATACGGGAACGCGGCCAGGATAGTCCTGCAACTGCAGACGGGCGACAGCATGCTGCGGCATCTGTACGCATATGTTCAGCCGGGGTTTTATACCGATACCGGTTCCGCGGCTTCGGATAAGATTCAGCATCAAACCACGTTGGATCACCGGTTCAGCCGGCGTGTATCCGTTTCCTTAATGCATAATTATTACTGGGATCATCTCAGCGGAAGCTTGCGGGACAAACGTACCATCAGCGATGATAAAAGCGTTTCTTTGAATCTGACCCCGTTTGCCGTCAGGGAAACCTTTCGTACACGTATTTACTCCTCATATAATCTTCGCAATTCCGACGATCCGGCCAATACTCTGGAAAGTCGCACCGCCACGGTCGGGTTCGGTGTCAACGACAGATGGAGAAACGCCGACGTGGGGTTTTCTTATGAATACCGTGAATTCAAGAATTACCACGACAAAAGCCGGTCTGATTATTTCAACCGTCTCGGGCTTTCCCTGGCCCGCGAATACACAATATGGGCCAGGCGGTTGTATCTATCTCTGAATCCGAATGCCGATTTTCGTCGCACTAAAACCGACGATAATACGGATACGAATTTTTCTTTATCTTTATCCGGGCAGTATGATGTGGCGGAATCTCTTATAAGCCGGTTCGGCCATAATCTGATCGATAGCAACAACTCCGGGCCGGATGCCGATTTTACCAATAATAAAAGCTATCTGGAATTCGACTGGGCCCCCGGCCGGGAAAGAAACATGCATATTGTCGTCAGGGGCGATATCAATCGATATATGCATGAAGACGGAACATTAAACTATAAGGAGCATCAAGCCGTTGTAAAATGCGTCTTGAATTTCTGATCATGAAAAGGAAAAATTCATTCATCGCAGGGTTGATGTTTGTTTTGTCGATGGCCGTCGCAGGCGCGGGTATGGCGCAAAGCAGGGAATCGGCTGAGGAGCTGATACGGCGTGATTGGGAGCTGTTCGAGAATTTTTCCCGTCAGGACTATTCCGATCGGGTGGCGGAAACGTTTGCGCCGGATAAACAGCTTTTTTTGAATGAACTGGAGAATGCGTTTCGTCTGAACATACCCGTGGACCTGACTTTCAGCGTTGATGAAGCGCTGGCAGGCGACCGGGAACTCGCGATTACGATCACCTGGCAGCGCAGAACCGCTGACAGGGATACCGGTGAACTTAGCCTTTCCGAGGGAAAATGCACGGTTGTATACATCAGAGAGAACAACGACTGGTTGATTTACAGTATTCAGGGTAGTTCGCTGTTCGCTGCTTAAAGGAGATGGCGTGAATCATAAAAAATTATTTCTCACGATGCTTGTCGGTTGCTTTATGCTGAACTCAGCGGCGGAAACCCGCGCGGACGACGATCCTC
>JAAYBH010000367.1 GCA_012718935.1 Clostridiales bacterium | reverse complement strand
TGGCTGCGGAACGGGCTGCCCTTACTTTTCAACGGACACAGCCGCCGTGCTGAGAGCCGCGGAGATTGAAGCCGATGTGATCCTTCTGGCGAAAAATATTGACGGTGTTTACAGCGCCGACCCGAATGTTGACCCGACGGCCGTAAAATTTGATTCGATCTCATATGACGACATTCTCGCGAAGCACCTGTCCGTTATGGACTCGACAGCCACCTCGCTGTCAATGGACAATCATATCCCGGTTATACTCTTTGCCCTGAAGGATCCGGAAAACATTCTCCGCGTCATCATGGGTGAAAAAATCGGTACAGTCGTCGGCTGACTATATACATTATACTTTCAGGAGGTAACGGTATGTATACTGAATATGAGCACAAAATGACTAAAACGGTTGAGGTACTGCGCACCCAGCTTACATCGGTGCGCGCCGGCCGGGCAAACGCGTCCGTGCTGGACCATATCCGGGTTGAGTATTACGGCACGCCGACACCTATCAACCAGATCGCTTCCGTTTCCACCCCGGATCCCCGGTCTCTTGTGATCCAGCCGTGGGATGCGTCCAGCCTGAAGGGGATTGAGAAAGCGATCCAGACCTCCGACCTGGGAATCAACCCTTCCAACGACGGCCGGGTGATCCGGCTTCTCTTCCCGCAGCTCACCGAGGAACGCCGCAAGGAGCTCGTCAGGCAGGTCAGCAAATATGCGGAGGAGTCCAAGATCGCCATCCGGAATATCCGCCGCGATGCGATGGAGGTTTTCAAGACCCAGAAGAAAAAGTCCGAGATCACGGAGGACGATCTGAAGAATATCGAAAAGGACCTGCAGAAGCTGACGGACGATTATATCCGCGAAGTTGACAAGGTCGCCGAAAATAAAGAAAAGGAATTATACGAGATATAGCTCCAGGGGGCAGCACCATTGCAGAAATGTAGGCTGTTATGAAACTGTTTGGCAAAAAAGAGGCACAGGCGGGGCAGCTTGATTTGACAAGGCTCCCCCGCCATATTGCGTTGATTATGGACGGCAACGGACGCTGGGCAAAAAAGCGCGGATTGCCCCGGACAGCCGGCCACGCCGCCGGCGCCGAAACTTTCAGGCGGGTTGCGACCTATTGCAAGACCATCGGCATAGAATATCTTACGGTCTATGCGTTCTCCACCGAAAACTGGCAAAGGCCGGCGGATGAGGTCAAGGCCATTATGGATATTTTGGAAAAATATCTCCAGGAAGCCATTGAAACGATGGAGCGCGACCGCGTTAAAATGAAATTTTTCGGCGATATCTCCTTTTTGTCACAGAAGCTCCGGACGCTGATTGCCGAGACAGAGAAGATATCCTCAAGGTTTGACGGTGTGCAGGTCAATATGTGCGTCAACTACGGGGGGCGGGATGAAATCGTCCGCGCCGCACGGGAATATGCCGAGGAATACAAGGCAACCGGTGTCCCGCTGACGGAAGACCTGTTCTCCCGGTACTTGTTTTCCGCCGGGCTACCGGACCCCGATCTCATTATCCGGCCCAGCGGAGAAATGCGGATTTCCAATTTTCTTTTATGGCAATCAGCCTATTCCGAATTTTATTTCACGGATGTCCTGTGGCCTGATTTTAACGCGCGCGCGCTCGACCGCGCTCTTATCGCCTATCAGCACAGAGACCGCCGTTTCGGAGGGATAAAGGAACGGGA
The DNA here is from genome assembly GCA_012718935.1 of Clostridiales bacterium. Classification (GTDB taxonomy): domain Bacteria; phylum Bacillota; class Clostridia; order Oscillospirales; family Oscillospiraceae; genus Sporobacter. Next base: position 12,412 of record JAAYBH010000367.1, on the reverse strand, counting down.
AAAATGAAAACGAGAATCATCGTCGCCATCATATCCGTGCCGCTTTTATTTGTTGTATTGTTTTATCTTCCGCCGGCGGCTGTCACTGCCGTTGTGGCGGTCATTGCTGCCGTAGCTTCATTTGAGCTCCTGCGGGCAGTCGGCGCTTGCACGCAAAAACGGCTGTGCGTCTATGCGGCCGCTGCCGCCGCCGTCATACCTGTCGGGGTTTATCTTAAGCAGGACGATTTTATTTTCCGTACCGTATTGATTTTGCTCATGGCGCTGTTATTCGGCGACGCCGTACTGTCATACAAGCAGGGTATAAAGTTAACGCTTTCAAAGATAGCAGCCGCCCTGTTCGGCGGCGCCCTGATCCCCTGGATGCTATCCGCGATCGTCAGCTTAAAACTCCTGGAGCACGGCCGGTTTTATGTGCTGATCCCATTCATCATCGCTTTTGTTACAGACGGCGGGGCATATTTCACAGGCGTCTTCTTTGGTAAACATCATCCGTTTCCATTGGTCAGCTCCAAGAAAACAGCTGAGGGTTGTATCGGCGGTATTATAACATGCATCGCCGCCGTCGTTATCTTCGGCGTCATCCTCCACTATACAGCCGGATATGTCGTTGATTTCTGGGCGATGGCAGCTTACGGCCTTGTAGGCGGTATCATTACCGAGCTGGGTGATCTGGCTTTTTCGCTGATCAAGAGGGAGTACGGAATCAAGGATTACGGCAATCTGCTTCCGGGCCACGGCGGGATGCTGGACCGGTTCGACAGCATGGTTTTCGCGGCGCCAGTCATCTCTCTGCTGGTCGAGCTGTTCCCGGCATTTTAGAGATTAAGCAACACGGCACACTGTAGGGGCAGACACGAGGTCTGCCCCTACGGCGATACAAGGCATCCCAACGATTAACCCAGTCATACTTGATTTGTTCATATTATCGACGTTATAATACACATAACGGCATGTCATGTTGTACAAGGGTTCAGGAATAGGATAGGTAGCGAAGTGGAAAACAGGACCATATCCCTGCTCGGCTCGACAGGCTCCATCGGAAGGCAGACGCTTGAGGTCGCAGACCGGCTCGGGCTTAAAATCTGCGCGATGAGCGCAGGTAGCAGCACGGAGCTTTTGGAGCGGCAGGCGAGAAAATACAGACCCGGTCTCGTCGCCATTTTTGACGAGAGCGCCGCGCGGGATATCAAAATCCGCCTCAGCGATACGGGTATGAAGGTCGTTTCCGGAATGGGAGGGCTCATTGAGGCGGCAACGCAGGATGAAGCCGGTACCGTCGTTACCGCCGTCGTCGGGACGGTAGGGCTTTTACCCACGCTGGCCGCCATCAAAAAGGGGAAGCGGATTGCCCTGGCCAACAAGGAGACCCTTGTCTGCGCCGGCGAACATGTCATCAATACTGCCAGGGCCTCCGGCGCCGAGATCCTGCCCGTGGATTCGGAGCATTCCGCGATCTTTCAATGTCTCGAGGGAAACAGAGATCGGGCATTCAAACGAATCCTGCTGACGGCATCGGGCGGTCCCTTCCGGGGAAAATCGCTGAGTGACCTTAATAAAGTGACGCTCCGTGAAGCCCTCAGCCATCCGAACTGGAAAATGGGACGGAAAATCACCGTCGATTCGGCGACGCTCATGAACAAGGGCCTGGAGTATATTGAGGCAATGCATCTTTACGGCGCATCGCCCGATCAGATTAAGATCCTGATCCACCCGCAGAGCATCATCCACTCCATGGTGGAGTTCAGGGACAATTCCGTCATCGCGCAGCTCTCCGTCCCGGATATGCGCCTGCCGATCCAGTACGCGCTGACGTACCCGGAAAGACAGCCCTCGCTGACGGACGCGCTGGACCTCACCGGCATCGGAACCCTTTCTTTTGAAGAGCCCGACATGTCGGCCTTCCGGTGCCTGAAGCTGGCGCTCATAACCGCCGGGATCAGGGGTACGGCCTGCGCCGTTATGAATGCGGCCAACGAGGCTGCTGTTTCTCTGTTTCTTAAGGAGAAAATTACCTTCAATCAGATTTACGAATGCGCCGTATACGCTTTGGACAGGATAAAAAACATCGAAAACCCGTCTCCGGACGATATCCTCGCGGCAGATAAGGATGCCAGGCAAATCGTTCTCGAGCATTTCAGGCCATAAGAAATCCCGCTGGAAAGGGCAGACATAACATGTATATTGCAATTGCAATCCTCGTCTTCGGTTTTCTCATCATCATCCATGAGTTCGGCCACTTTATGGCCGCGAAGGCGTTCAACGTCAGGGTCGTGGAGTTCTCTGTCGGCATGGGCCCCAGACTCCTCAAAAAGCAGGGGAAAGAGACGTTGTTTTCCCTGCGCGCACTGCCTATCGGCGGCTCCTGCCTGATGGAAGGCGAGGACGAGGAGACACAGGACCCCCGGTCGTTTACGGCGCAGACCCGCTGGAAAAGGTTTATCATCCTCGTGGCCGGTTCTTTTATGAACTTTCTGACCGGGGCCGTCATCGTCCTGATCCTCACCTCGCAGGCAGTCAGCTTCGGCAGCAATGACTTGGCGGCCTTTGCAGGCGATTTCCCGCACCAGGGGGAAGCCGGCTTGATGGTAGGGGACAAAATCATCTCCATCAACGGCGAACGGATATACTATTCCAATGATTTTATCACGTTTATGGAATTTGCCGGTGGCAAGCCGGTGGATATGGTCATTCTGAGAAACGGCGGGAAAATCGCGCTGAATAACCTTCAGCTCCGGAAGGAGATTTACCCGGATTACAGCGAAACGGAACCGAAGTATGGCGTGTCGTTTGAAAGAATCAGCGCAACGTTCGGCGAAAAGCTGAAGTATACGGCTTATCAGACGATGAATTTCGTCCGCATGACCCGCGTGAGCTTCGCCATGCTCTTCAGCGGATCCGCGGGGCTGAAGGACCTGTCCGGCCCTGTGGGCATTGTTTCGGCCATTCACGAGGAGATCGGCAAGGACGAGAAGGCGACAACGACGGAAAAGCTCTACTCCGTCGCGAATTTCAGCGCATTCATTGCGGTAACCCTTGCCGTGATGAATCTGCTGCCGATACCGGCGCTGGACGGCGGCAGGATCTTCTTCATGATTGTCACCTTCTTCATCGAAAAAATCATCCGACGACATGTGGACCCGAAATACGAGGGGTATATTCATACGGCGGGCTTTATGCTGCTTTTGGGCTTGATGGCCGTCGTGATGGTGAATGATGTGGTGAAGCTTTTTAATGGCTAAAAAACAAATTATTGTGGGTGGCGTCCCGATCGGCGGCGGCGCACCGGTCACCGTCCAGTCGATGACAAACACAAAAACGGGCAGCGTCGCCGATACCATCTCCCAGATAACGCGCCTGCGGGAAGCCGGGTGTGACATCGTGCGCGTCGCCGTCCCCGACAGCACCGCGGCACGCGCCGTTGAAGCCATAAAAAAGCAGGCCGGTATCCCGGTTGTCGCCGATATCCATTTCGATTACAGGCTGGCTGTCGAAGCGGCCGAAGCAGGCGCTGACAAGATCAGGATCAACCCGGGCAATATCGGCGGCGAAGACGGGGTCCGGGCCGTGGCGGAGGTTTGCCGGAAAAAGGGGATACCGATCCGCATCGGCGTCAATTCCGGAAGCATTGAAAAAGACATACTGGCAAAGCATGGCGGCGTAACGCCGGACGCTCTCTTGGAGAGCGCCATGCGTCATGTCCGCTTACTTAACAAATTTGACTTTGACGATATCTGCCTGTCGGTCAAAACGTCTGATGTGCGCCTGACGATCGACGCCTGCAGGCTGCTGTCTCAGGCGACAGATTATCCGCTGCACCTGGGCATTACGGAGGCAGGCACGGAATATATGGGCATCATCAAATCCTCCGCCGGAATCGGGGCGCTGCTCTCGGAGGGCATCGGGGACACGATCCGCGTCTCTCTGACCGCCCCGCCGGAGCGGGAGGTCAAGGCGGGGCTTGCGATACTCAAAGCCCTTGGCCTTCGCGCAAGCGGCGCCGACCTGATTTCCTGCCCCACCTGCGGGCGGACGAAAATCGAACTGATCTCCATCGCGGAGGAAGTGGAAAGGCGCCTTGAAAAGCTTGACCGACCCATCACCGTCGCGGTGATGGGCTGCGCCGTCAACGGGCCGGGAGAGGCAAAGCGCGCCGATTTCGGCATTGCCGGCGGCGACGGCGAAGGCGTTCTTTTCAAGAAAGGTCTGGTCGTCGGAAAGGCGCCGATGGACAAGCTTGTCGACGCGCTGATTCAGCTGATAAACGAATCCTAAGGCTTCCCCTGGGGGAAGCTGTCGTCAGGCGGCTTGTAAAGCCGCCTGACGACTGATGAGGGACCGCCGAAGGCGGTTTATCTTAATGCGGTGTTACGCGACACAAGTTACCCTCATCCGTCCCGAGACTATTGCAAAGTCTCTTACCACCTTCCCCAAGGGGAAGGCTGATGATGATCACGTCTTCGAAAGGGAGTTTTTATTTGAGCGGGCGAAATCAGGTGCCTTTTTATGAGATGTTCTCATGCTGCAGGGATACGGAACTTAATAACATACTGGAAAAATCATTTGTTGTGAGCGCGACGGTGGACAAATCAAAAACGGCGATGCAGGTATCGTTACTGCTACCGGGTCCTGTCGCGCCTGTTGATATCGCGCTGATCGAGGAAGGCATCAGACTTGAATTCGAATTGACGAGCGTTGCGGTTTCGCCGCTCTATCCCCGCAGCGCGCATTCCGGCAAAACCAACGAAAAAAAGAAAAAGGAGAACCCCGTCATTTACGGCAAGGACCCGTCAGGCAGCATCACGCCGATGGAGCTGGTGACCCTTGATTTGGGTAAGGTGACCGTCCGCGGCGAGGTGTTTGATGTCCAGTCGAGGGATATTCCGAAGCGCAACGCCTGGGTTATGAGCTTTGATATGACCGATTACACCGGCTCGGTGCGCATATCGAAATTTATGACCGACGACAACGCCGGCAACATCGTCGGCCGGATCAAAAAGGGCATGTATCTCACCGTATCCGGCAGCCTTGGCTTCAACAGGTACGACGGGGAGCTCACCATAGACCCGTCCGGAATCGCGCTGGCTGACAAGGAGGTCCGGCAGGACGCGGCGGAGGAAAAGCGCGTGGAGCTCCACCTCCACACGAAGATGTCCGCCATGGATGCCGTCATCGACACGGAGGCGATCGTCAAACGGGCGATTGAGTGGGGACATCCCGCCATCGCCATCACGGACCACGGCGTCGTCCAGTCGTTCCCTGACGCTATGAAGGCCGCCGGGGACAAGATCAAGGTCATCTACGGCGTGGAGGGCTATTACATAAACGATATCGACGACAAGCTGGCTGTATTCGGAAGCCTCGCGGGCAGCTTCAGGGATGAGATCGTCGTATTCGATATTGAGACGACGGGCCTGTCGTCGCTCACCGATGCCATCACCGAAATCGGCGCCGTCATCATGAAGGACGGGAAGGAGATCAGCCGCTTCCAGACCTTTGCGGATCCTGGGACACACATCCCGGCAAATATCACGCAGCTGACCGGGATCACCGACAGCGACGTGATGGGCGCGCCGTCTCAGGAGGCAGCCGTGCGCGCTTTTCTCGATTTCGCCGGCAGCCGGGCCATCGCCGCGCATAACGCGAGCTTTGACATCGGCTTCATCTATGAAATCTGCTGCAGGTATGGTATTGCGTATACACCCGGATATATCGACACGCTGGCCATGGCCCGTGCGCTTCTGCCGGAATTAAAAAGCCACCGGCTCAATATTGTGACCGCTCACCTGGGTTTGCCGGAATTCAACCACCACAGGGCCTCCGACGACGCGGCCGCCACCGGCCTCACGCTGGTGAAGCTTTTCGGTCAATTGGAGAAGAAAGGCGTCGGCGATATTTCACAAATCAACGACTATATCAGCCGGACCCTCTCGGGGGTTCTGAAAACACGCTTTAAGCCAAGGCATATCATCCTTCTGGCCAAAAGCCAGGCGGGCATTAAAAACCTCTATAAGCTCATCACAAAAAGCCATCTGGACACCTTCAACAGATATCCCATTATTCCGAAAAGCCAGATCATCAGTCACAGGGAGGGGCTGCTGGTGGGCTCAGCCTGCGAGTCGGGCGAAGTTTTCGGTTCCGTGACGGAGGGCTACAGCCGGCTGGAGCAGCGGAGGCTGGCCGAATTTTACGATTATCTTGAAATCCAGCCCATCTGCAACAACAGCTTTATGCTCGCAGGAGACCGTCCGAAAGCAGGCAGCATCAGCGATCTTCAGGAGTTCAACCGGCGGATCGTCACGCTTGGCCGGGAGATCGGGAAACCCGTCGTCGCCACATGCGACGCGCACTTTATCGAACCCGAGGATGAGATTTTCCGGCGCATTCTGCTTTTTTCCAAGGGCTTTGAGGACGCGGACAGGGATCTGCCCTTATACTTCCGCACAACAGAGGAAATGCTGGACGAATTTGACTACCTGGGCGAAGAGACGGCTTATGAGGTCGTCGTCACAAACACGCGGCGTATTGCCGAGCTGTGCGACGTCGTACGTCCGCTCCCTCCCGCCAAGACGCTCTTCACACCGAAAATTGAAAACAGCGCGGAGGACCTCAGAAAAATCGTTGATACACGGATGAAGGAATTATACGGCTTCACCCCCCCGGAGCTCATCACAAAGCGCGTTGAGGCGGAGCTTGCCGATATTTTAAACAGCGGCTACGACGTCATTTATATGAGCGCCCAGAAGCTCGTCGCCGACTCGCTGGCCCACGGATACCTTGTGGGCTCCCGGGGCAGCGTCGGCTCGTCCGTCGTTGCGTACCTGTCCGGCATCACAGAAGTCAACGCCCTGCCCGCCCATTACCGCTGTCCGAACTGCGGCGACGCCGATTTTGAGCTGGGGCGCGGCTACGGCTGCGGCGCCGACATGCCCGACAGGGTATGCCCGCTCTGCGGGGAGATTTATCTGAAGGACGGCTTTGATATCCCGTTTGAAACGTTTCTCGGTTTCGGGGGTGATAAGGTCCCCGATATCGACTTGAACTTCTCCGGAGAATACCAGGCCAGCGCCCATAAGTTCACCAATGAATTATTCGGCGCCGACCACGTTTTCCGCGCCGGGACCATTGGGACAGTTGCTGAAAAAACAGCCTACGGTTATGTCAGGAAGTACCTGGAGGGCCTGGGCAAAACCATATCCCGTGCCGAGGAGAACCGCCTGGCACTGGGCTGTGTCGGCGTCAAGCGCACAACGGGTCAGCATCCGGGCGGACTCGTGGTCATCCCTCAAAATATGGAGATCACCGATTTCTGTCCGGCTCAGCATCCGGCGGACGACAGGGAGTCGGGCATCATCACCACGCATTTTGAGTACCACTGCATGGAGGATAACCTTTTAAAGCTGGACGAGCTGGGCCACGACGACCCGACGATGATCAAAATGCTGGAGGACCTCACCGGTATAAATGCCCGGGAAATTCCTCTGGACGACCCGGAGACCATGGCAATTTTTAAGTCTCCCGAACCTCTGGGCCTGCAGCGGGGAGATGCGATCATCGGCGAGACGGGCTCCATCGGCATCCCTGAATTCGGCACGGGCTTCACGCGGCAGATGCTCGTCGATACACAGCCTGACAAATTTGATACGCTCGTCCGCCTCTCGGGCTTCTCCCACGGTACGGACGTATGGCTGGGAAACGCCAAGGACATCATCCTGAACGGCGTGGCGACCATCGGCGAGACTGTCGGCTGCCGGGACGACATCATGCTTTACCTGATCTCCAAGGGTATGGATGAAAAGCTGGCCTTCAAGATCATGGAGAGCGTGCGCAAAGGGCGCGGCCTCCCCGAGGGTGCGGAAGAAAAGATGAAAGCCGCCGGCGTACCCGAGTGGTATATCACGTCGTGCAAAAAGATCAAGTACCTTTTCCCTAAAGCCCATGCTGTGGCATACGTCATGATGGCCTTCCGGATCGCCTGGTTCAAGGTCCACGAGCCCCTGGCTTTTTACAGCGCCTATTTTTACAGGCGCAGCCAGAAGGACAGCTTCGACGCGGAGTTCATGATACGCGGGATCGACGTTGTTGCAGCGAAAATCAGAGAAGTCAAAAACAACCAGAGCGCCACGGCAAAGGAAGAGGATCTTTTGACGACCCTTGAAGCCTGCTACGAATTCTATAAGCGCGGCTTCGAATTTACCGACATTGACCTGTACAAGTCCGACGCCGTCAAATTTGTACCGACCGGCAACACGCTTCGTCCCCCCTTCGTCTCTATCAGCGGCCTGGGTGAAACGGCGGCCTATGACCTCGTCAAGGGCCGGACCGGCCGCCAGTTCATATCCATCGAGGAGCTGACCATGTCCTGCCCCAAGGTCTCAAAAACCCACATCGAACAGCTGAAAACCCTCGGCGCCCTCGGCGGGCTGCCGGACACAAGCCAGATGACGCTCTTCTAAGTACATAACATTTGAATGAGCGCAGCCAGGACATCATGCAAATTTCCTGGGCCAAGGATCTTGTTTTTAACTCCCCAATTAAGCACCGTGATGCATAACACTCAAACCCATTATCTTAGCTTGAATTTTTTCCCTGATTTTTTCGAATGGCAGACAGAATCAGCAGAACAAGAGGAAGAATAAACCCCAGCGTAAAGCTCAGCGGCGGCCAGGTTACCATATCCCATTTTAGCTCATAAGGCGTATTGGTATATATTATATCGGAGAACAATGTAAGCAGCAGCCCGACCGGCAGGATGAGGATTTTATAGCTCTTCAGTTTGAGGAGCTGCGCGAGGCCGAGAACGCCCGCGTAGGCATAGCCGAACGCCGCGATAAAGCTGACGCCCACCGCGATGGAGACCGTCGCGGCTTCAAGCCTTGAAAAAAAGGCCATAAGATTGATTTCTTTATTGACGAAGTACATGGGAAAGCGGGTGTTTGCGATCAGACTGCTGCCCATCACGAGAACGCAGATGGTGATCACTATAAAGGCTGTAAGGGCGCCCAGCAAATACCCCTTAAATAACGCCTTTTTGGCCTCCTTCACATTTTCAAAGCAGACCGGATACACCATGTTTAAAAACGCGAGCGGCCATACGCAACTGACAAGAAACGGGATGCTGCCTTTCAGAACGGGAGGTAGGCCCTTTTCCATGACCGGCAGAAGGTTTTCCGGCTTTATATTCGGAATCAGCATCAGCGCGGAGGCAACAAGAAAAGTAAATAAAAAAATGAACAGCAGCTCTGCCGTCCTGTACATCGTCTCGACGCCGCACCACAGGGCGAATACTAATACAGCTATAAAAATGACATTACTAGCGAGTACTGACAAGTCGGGCCTGAATTCTGTACGTACAAAATCGCCGAAATACCAGACGCCCTGATCAGCCAGGACAAGCGCGGAAAATATAAAAAATACAGCGACCAATCCTCCCGCCCATTTTCCCAAATAAAGCTGAAGGATTTCCACAAGCGTTTTGTCGGGATTCAGCTCCCCAAGCTTGGCGTATATCCAGATAAAGAGCAGCCCTGCGGCCGTACCGAACAGGGTGGAGAGCCATGTGTCCGGTCCCGCCAAATCCGCGATGACGGATGGGAGCAGCATGGCGATGGTGCCGAACGAAAAGCCCGACGTCACAATCATGAGCTGGCGGGGCGACACTTTTGTTTTTACCATTCGAAGCAGCCTTTCACCCTTTCGTCAGCAGGGATTCCATCACGCCCTCAAGCGGCGCGTATATCCAAGCAAACACATCCGAGGGATTTCCTATTTCAACTTTAAGCGACCTCAGTATCGACAAAACGACGCCCAGGGCGAGCAGCAGCAAAAAGGCCCAGAGCTCCTTGAACGATCTGGCTTTGAGCAGCTTTGGTACTTCGACGATACAGAGCACAGCGGCAAAGCCCAATACCAGAAGGATAACGATCAAAGCCATTGTATTAGTCCTTTTCCCTGATAATCGATTTCAGGTTTTCCCCTAAATCCTTGATCTTCGTATCAGTCATAAAGTTTACCTGAAGCGCCGAAAACTCATTGTCCCAGTTGTCCTTCAGCTCGTTCCACACCTTTGGATATGTTCTGTGGATGCTTTCACCGAAGCCGAAGATATCCGTTTTTAATTCATGCTGCGCTTTGTCGAGCGTCTTTTTGCATAACCCGATTATTTTTTCATCCATCTTGCTCTTTAGCTTATCCAGGTTTTCCTGATCCGTGAAATCGATGTCGTCCGTCTCTGCTGAGATACTCATTTCTCTCGATAGCGTCACGTTGATGACAGGTTTACCGTCAGACAGGGACACCTTGATCTTTGATTTTATTGCAACAATATTCAGAGACACATGGGTATTGTCATCGTAATCGATAAAATCCGATGTGGTTTTGGCTTTCCCTACAATATGTGCATAGGCAATGCTTTCGTTTTTATCGAGCCAACCGACCAGCTTATCGTCATGAAACGCACCCTGCGCGGTAAACTTTAGTTTTCCGGGGCTGCTTTTTTTCAGCGTATCAAGGTTATCCATATCCTCGGTTTCCTGATAACGCTCAACTCCTAACAGCACAGGGTTGTTCCCTTTGGCATTGATGCTGTTGATCAACTCGACAATCTTCAGGGAATTTGACGGCGCCCACCATTTTTTCGAGTTTTCAACCGACTCGTATATTTTCATGCCCGATACCGATTCAATCGCCGTCACCGTGCTGAGGATGTGATTTGCCGTCGTCCCTTTTGCGATAAAAAAATAATAGTCGGTACGATATCCTTTACCGCGGAACAGATAATCCAGAATTGCCTTGAGTCCGTCTCTGGCGACGTCTTCACCGATGACAACAGATCTGAGGTGCGCGGTGTACATGCTTCTGGCCGCCTGCGTCGTGACGCGTTTTTCGATCTCGTCCAGGCTGTTTCCTTTTTCCGAGTAGAGGAAAAAAGGCACTTCATTCACACTTTTTATGGAGGCGACAGCCCTGGGATTGAGCACCTGGTACGTCACCATATAACCCTCCTCATCCTTGTCGATCCCCAGCGCGGTGACGAGGCTGAGAGTATTCAGTTCTATGGTCGTGCAGGCGCTCAAAAGCGGGAATAAAAGCAGCATCAGGAGGACAAACAGAGCTTTTATTTTCAACTTAATCACCTGTAAATTTCTAATTCACTTGAATTCAGGCTGCTGTTTTTGCTTAGCCGTGACGATATCCTGAGCATTGACGCGCGGGGAAGTGTCGGCACTGATCCCTTCCGGTCTCGCCGCGCTTTTCCACATGGGGAATCTCAGGAGCGTGTCTTTCACGGCAGTTTTTGCTTTTGGCGCAAACGGCGACATGTACGGGACGCCAACCGATTTCAGCCGGCATAATTCCAGGAACAGCGCGATCGTCCCCAGAAAAATGCCCATCAATCCGAATTCACTGGCGATAATAATCATGATAAACCGGACGATCCTGGCGGAATTTGCCATGCCGTAATTGGGTATGGCAAAGCTTGAGATTGCGGTAATTGAGACGATGATGACGATAACGGCGGAGATGATGCCCGCCTCCACAGCGGCCTGGCCTAAAACAAGCGCGCCGACGATGGAGATGGCCGGGCCGATGACACGGGGCATCCGGATACCGGCTTCCCTCAGGATTTCAAATACGACTTCCATCATCAGCACTTCGACGGTTGTTGGAAACGGGACGCCTTCACGCTGCGCCAGCATACTGATCAGTAGCGGGGTCGGTATCATTTCCTGACGGAAGGCGGCTAGTACAATATATAAGGCCGGCACAAACATGGATAAGGCAAGCGCCATATACCTGAATAAGCGTACGAGTGTCGAAATATGATAAAGATGATAAAAGTCCTCGCTCGCCTGAAAAAATTCGGCAAAAAGGGCGGGGACGGTCAAAACGAACGGCGTGCCGTCGACAAAAATCGCCGCTTTCCCTTCAAGCAGGCACCCCGCGACCGTATCGGGCTTTTCGGAGTTCAGAGAAGTCGGGAAGATGGAATACCTGTTGTCCTTGACTAGCTCTTCGATATATCCGGTCTCCAGGATGCCGTCGATCTGGATCGCGTTGAGACGCCTTCTCACTTCATCAATAATTTCCTTTTTAGCCAGACCATCTATATACATCAGGACGACCTTAGTTTTTGTCCGGGTCCCGAGGGTCAGGTATTCCGATCTGAGCGCCTTGTCCCGAATCCGCTTTCTGATCAGGGCGATATTGATCCCGAGCTTCTCCGTGAAGGCCTCCTTGGGCCCCTTGACGATGCTTTGGGAGGTCGGCTCCGTCACGGCCCGTCCTTCCGGCGAATACGCGTCAACGGAGAGAAATTCGCAATATCCGTCTATGAGAAAGACAAGCTCGCCAGACAGCAAAGCGTCCAGCAGATCCTCTAGAGTTGACCCTTGCGAAACCTTCCTGACGC
>JAAYBH010000366.1 GCA_012718935.1 Clostridiales bacterium | reverse complement strand
CTCCTTCTAAAAACACAGGCTCGTGGTTTTTCGGCATCGCAGGTTATGCTTCTGTATCTTGCGTTTAACGTGGCAACTTCAATTCTTGCTATCCCGTCCGGTAAGCTTTCTGACAAAATTGGGAGGAGCAAGATACTTGTGCCTGGATACCTGATTTACGGACTTGTTTATCTTGGGTTTGCGTTCCTGACGGCGTCGGAGTCGGCGGCACTCCCTTCAGGTATTTAACCGAAGACCTGTTGAAAGGCAGTTGCCGTTGCGGTAAAATATTCGTAAAAAATGAAAAGGTGGCATGAGATTGAAGCTGCTTTTACGAATCGCAAAGGAAACAAAGGGAGAGCGTATCCCGCTTTTTTTCGCCATGCTCTCCACGTTGGCGCTGACGGGCCTCAGTCTTGCGGTGCCACGTGTACAGATGTTGATGGTGGCGAAAATCGAGAGCGGGGTGGACAATGCCGCATTCCAGGATATCGCAAGGCTGGCGGCGATGCTGTTGGGGCTGTTCCTCGTCCGCGTGGTGTTCCGATTTATGTCCAACATGCTGGCCCACAAGGCTGCGTGGACCACTGTGGAGCATGTTCGTGCAAAGCTTTATGCAAAAATGCAGACCTTTGATGTGGAGTATTTCGCTTCTGCGGAAACCGGAGACCTGATGAGCCGGGTTACAAACGACACTGCCAATTTCGAGCAGCTGTTTGCCCACATCATTCCCGAAAGTGTGACGAACCTTGTCACCCTAGCTGGCGTAACGATCGTACTGTTTACAATGAATGCCCGCCTGGCGGCGTTAACGTGCATTCCCATTCCTTTTATTATCATCGGCGGAATGATATTTGTGAAAAAAATCCGGCCGATTTTCCGGGATGTACAAAAATCCCTCTCCGGTATCAATACCCGGCTTCACGACAATTTTGCCGGAATTCGCGAGATCCGCGCTTTCGGTCAGGCCGAACGGGAGCAGATGGTTTTTCAAAAGAGCGTCGGCGCGTATACAAAAGCGATGCTGAGTACTCTCATGAAAAGCGCGTTCTTCCATCCGGCCATGGAGTTTCTCACCGCCTCGGGCACCGTCATTATCCTGGGCGTGGGCGGTCTTCTGGCCTACCATAACCAGATATCGGTATCGTATATCGTGGGCTTTATCCTCTATCTGGCGCTGTTTTACGCACCGATCACCGGCTTGACCCAATTGCTGGAGCAGGCGCAGCAGGCGCTGGCGGGCGCAGAGCGGGTGGTGGAGATACTGGACACCCCTATTCAGGTGAAAACCGAGGAAGGGGCCGTTGAGCTCGCCCATTGCCGCGGTGAGATCACATTTGAGAATGTTGATTTCGCTTACAGCGACGGGATCCCCGTTCTGAAGGATGTGAGCTTTGTGGCTCCGGCCGGTTCCTTTGTGGCTCTTGTGGGGCCTACCGGCGTCGGTAAAAGTACCACGGTCAAGCTGGCGACGCGGTTTTATGATCCCCAGAGGGGCCGGGTGCTGCTGGACGGCACGAATCTAAAAGACATTACGCTGGAGAGCATGCACAAATACATTGCCTTTGTCCCCCAGGACACCTTCCTGTTCAACATGACCATCGGCGAGAATATCGCTTTTGCAAAACCAGGCGCTTCTGCGGAAGAAATCATCAGCGCCGCAAAAATCGCCCGCATTCACGACGATATCGTTGCTATGCCCAATGGCTATGACACTATGACCGGGGAACGGGGCGTCAAGCTGTCCGGCGGCCAGAAGCAGCGGGTTGCCATCGCGCGGGCGGTGATCTGCGGCGCGCCGGTGTTGATCCTGGACGAGGCCACCAGCTCCGTAGACGCCATCACTGAAAGCATGATTCAGAGGTCCATCGACGAGCTGGCGGGCAGCCATACCATCATCGCCATCGCCCACCGGCTGTCCACCGTTCGGGGCGCAGACCTGATCTTGGTTTTCGAGGAGGGTGAGATTGTTGAGCGCGGCACCCACAACGAGCTGATG
>JAAYBH010000044.1 GCA_012718935.1 Clostridiales bacterium | reverse complement strand
TGGCCCCGATGGGCGTCAGGGCCGACCAGGTCAAGCTCACCATGAACGACAGCAAGCTCTGCCCGGATACGGGCCTGGCTGCTGCCAGCCGCTCCCACTATATGGCGGGTAATGCGACCATCGACGCTGCCAATAAGCTGATGGACGCCATGCGGAAGCCTGACGGCACGTACCGCACCTATGACGAGATGGTCAAAGAGGGCATCCCGACCAAGTATATCGGCCACTACGACCAGTTCGGACTCGGCCTGCCTCCCGGACCGGACCCGAATATGGGCCACGGCGAAAAGAATCCGACCTATATGTACTGCGTCAACGTCGCTTTGACGGAAGTTGACGTCAATACCGGCAAGGTGAAGGTTCTCCGGTACACCTGCGTCTCCGACGTCGGCGTTATCGGCAACAAGCTCTCCGTGGAAGGCCAGGCCTACGGCGGTCTGTCCCACAGCATTGGCTTTGCGCTGAGCGAGGATTACAACGCTGAGAACAAGCACGGCAACATAGCCGGCTGCGGTATCCCGACGATCGATGTGATCCCGGACGACATTAACCTCGTCTTTACGGAGACCCCGCGTCCCAACGGACCGCACGGCTCCTGCGGCTGCTCCGAGTGCTATCAGTCCTCGGGTCACATGGCGGTCATCAACGCCATCAATAACGCCTGCGGCGCGCGCGTTTACGACCTGCCGGCCACACCAGACAAGGTCAAGGCCGCGTATGAGAAGAAGCAGCGGGGCGAGGACCTCACACCGCCGAAGTACTTCCTGGGCTCCGATTTCGAGGACGAGCTGGAGCTGATCAAGGCAAATCCGTTCTAATAGTCTGACAGTAAAACATCATATCACATGATTGCAGGGCGCGTCTTATGGGCGCGCCCTGCATGGATAAGAGCATTAATAGGAAAGGAATGAGAAACGATGAAAACGGAGGACGCAACGGTATATACCGCCAAATGCTTTAACGGGGAGCCGGCATCGTGTTCATTTGCCTGCCCTTTTCATCTGGATATCCGTTCCTTCCTTGAAAAGGCCGGCAAGGGCAGATGGATGCCCGCATATAAGGAGCTGCGGAACGCGGTGGTTTTCCCCGCGGTTGTCAGCGTCCTGTGCGATCAGCCGTGCCGGGACCGCTGCCAGCGGACGGTGACCGATGACGAGCCGATCGCCCTGCGGGACATTGAAACAGCCGTCATTAAATACGCTAAAAACCGCAAGCCGGATGCGTATTTCATTCCGCCCAAGACGCAGACCGTAGCGGTTGTCGGCGCCGGCGCCGCAGGCTTGTCCTGCGCGCTGAATCTGGCGCAGAAAAAATACCCGGTTACGGTTTATGAAAAGCTGGACGGCTGGGGCGGCAGCCTGCGCAGTCATCCGCAATTCAAGGTATTCGACGAGGATTTTGCTCTGCAATTCTCGGCTGTCGACGTCACCTTCAAATTCGGCGAGGAGGTAAAGGCGCTGGATGAGCTGAAGGAATATGACGCTGTCTATATCGCCACGGGCGCCGGCGGGGAATCTTTCGGGCTCCTGGACAGCTGGGCCCCTAAGCTGCTGACGACGTCAGATCCCAGGGTTTTCATGGGCGGCGCCCTGTGCGGCGCGTCGCTGATGGAGGGTATCGCCCAGGGGCCGGAGCTTTCAAAGACCGTGGAGGTCTTTTTGATGACCGGGAAAGCCTCCGCCACCCATGGGACCTACGGTAAAAATGACTGCGGACACTACCTCAGGCACGACGGCGAAGCCCCAGCGCCGCTTGTTAAGGCTTCCTCCGAAGACGGCTATTCCGAGGAGGAGGCGAAGGCGGAGGCGCAAAGGTGCTTTAAGTGCGACTGCGAATACTGCGAGAAATCCTGTGAGATGCTCAAATGGTTCAGGAAAAAGCCCCACCGAATGGCTGTGGAGGTAGCCACCGATTCACAGGCCACCTCGACGCTCTCCGCGCGCACAATCACACGGGAGACGTACTCCTGCAACATCTGCGGAAAATGCAAGTCCGTCTGCCCGGAAAGCGTTGACATCGGGGCGCTCCTTCAGTTTTCGAGAACCGACAGGTTAAACGCCGGCAAGGATGTTCCCGTGTATCACGATTACTGGCTGCGGGAAATGGACTTCAACTCGACGGAGGGCTTTTTTGCCGCCGCGCCCAAGGGTGAAAAAACATGCGCGTACGCATTTTTCCCGGGCTGCCAGCTGGGTGCGCTCAATAAGGGCCACACGATCAAATCGTTTGAATATTTAAGCACGCATTATCATGCCGGCCTCATTCTCGGCTGCTGCGGCGCACCGGCTTACTGGGCCGGCGACGAAAAACGGCTGACCGAAAATACTGAGCGGCTTCGAAGGGCATGGGAGGGCATGGGAAAGCCGACGCTCGTTTTTGCCTGCGCCTACTGTGAACGTGTCTTTGGGCAGTTTATGCCGGAGATTAAAAGGGCATCCTTATATGAGCTTCTGGCGGCCGACGCGTCGGTCATTCCCGCGCAGGCCTTCAGCGAGGCCACGGTGTTTGATCCCTGCGCCGCCTGCGACAACGAGGCCATGCAAAAAAGCGTCAGGGCTCTGGCGGAAAAGGCCGGAACACAGCTGGAGGAGCTAAAAGAACCCTTCAGGTGCTGCGGCTACGGCGGCCATATGCAGCTGGCCAATCCCGGCTTGTACGATGAAATTACAACGAATCGTGCCCAGGCCGGCAGCAGGCCGTACATTGCCTACTGCGCCAACTGCCGCGAGGTTTTTGACAGCAAAGACAAGGAATGCGTCCACATTCTGGACATGGTGTTTACGCCGGAGGCTAAAAAGCGGACGCCCGGCCTGCAGCAAAAACGGCAGAACAGTCTGGAGGTTAAAAAAACGCTTATGAAGGATTGCTTCGATATGGAATTTGAGCCAAAAGCACACGAATGGGACGGCCTGAAGCTCGTCATCAGCGAGGCGCTGCTTGAAGATCTGGATAAAAAGCTCATTTTGGAGGAGGATCTCAAGGAAGCGATCTGGTTGGCGGAATCGACGGGCGACATGTTTATCAGCGAATCCGACGGCATCATCCAGTGCAGCATGGAGAAGTCCGTGCTCACCTACTGGGTGCAGTATAAAAAACTGTCGCCGGATACCTTTGAAATCATCGAGGCTTATTCCCACCGGATGCACATCAAGAAGGAGGCCTGAGTCATGGATGCCAATGACAGAGCCTGGAAATGCGGCAAATGCGATTTGACGCTCACCGGAAAAAAAGCGAGTTTCAGCTATCTGGGCCACACGTTTTCCCACGAGGTGCTGCGCTGTCCGAAATGCGGCAAGGTTTTTATCCCAAAGGAGCTGGCGGAGGGCAAAATGGCCGAGGTCGAGCTGCAGCTGGAAGATAAGTAAGGCATAGGCGGAAACGTCTTTATTTATGGTGCGCACTGATGTATAATCATTGTCAAACGGTACCAACCTTATTTTTGTACGAAAGGGAGATCATATGAATCACACACGGTTTAACCTGACGATCAACGGCGTATCAAGACCTGTCATCATGAACCCGGAAAAGGACACGCTGGCATCTGTCCTGCGCAGAATGGGTCTGACTGGCACAAAAATCGGCTGCGGCACCGGCGTCTGCGGCGCCTGCTCCGTGCTCCTGAACGGCGACGTTATCAGGGCTTGCACAAAAAAGATGAAGAGCGTCCCCGAATACAGCGAGGTCGTCACCATCGAGGGTATCGGCACACCCCAGCATCTCCATCCCCTGCAGCAGGCCTGGATCACATACGGCGGCGTTCAGTGCGGCTTCTGCACACCCGGCTTTATCGTTTCGGCCTACGGTCTGCTTCTGAAGAATCAAAACCCCTCCCGCGGGGAGGTCCGCACCTGGTTTAAGGACCATCGGAATGTCTGCCGCTGCACGGGCTACAAGCCCCTCGTCGACGCCGTCATGGCCGCGGCAAAGGTCATGCGCGGTGAAGCCTCGATGGCCGATATCACCTTTGACCCCGCCGCATATAACGATTATTACGGCACCGGTCTCCCGAGGCCCGCGGCGCTTCCGAAGGTCTGCGGTCTGGCTGACTTTGGCGACGACCTGAAGCTCAAAATGCCCGAAGGCACGGCGCACCTGGCCGTCGTTCTCTCCGAGGTCCGGCACGCGAAAATTCTCACCATTGACACCTCGGAGGCCGAAAATATGCCCGGCGTCTACAAGGTGATGACCGCCAAGGACGTCAAAGGCACCAACATTCTGCCCGTCCCCCAGATTCATCCCCGTATGAAGGCCCGCGGGATTCTGGAATTCCCGGTAATCTGCGGTAAAAAGATCAACCGCCGCGGGGATGTTGTGGCGCTTGTTGCCGCTGACACAGAGGAGCACGCCCGGGAAGCCGCCAAAAAGGTTAAGCAAAATCTGGAGCTTCTGCCGGAGTATATGACATATCCTGAAGCTGTCATGCCCAATGCAATCCAGCTCCAGGAACAGCTTCCCAACTTCTATATGGAGCAGCCCCTTTTTAAAGGCCAGGATACGGCCGAACTGTTCGAGGACGCGCCCTTCGTGGTGGAAGGCAGCTTCTACTCGTCCCGCGAGCCCCATCTTCCCATTGAGCCGGACACCGTACAGGGGTACTTCGACGCCGACGGCGTGCTGGTAATCCAGTGCCGGGCCCAAGCGCTCCACGATTCCCGCGGGGAGATTTCCGCTGCCACCGGCCAGCCGGAGGACAAGCTGCGCATTATACAAAACCCCACCGGTGGCTCCTTTGGCAATTCCATCACCTCCAACACCTACTCCCTGGTGGCCACCGCCGTTCAGAATCTGGGCATCCCCTGCACGCTGACGCTCAGCTGGGAGGAGTCCAGCCACACCACCGGCAAGCGCGGCGCTTCGTTCTCCAACGCCCGTCTGGCCTGTGACAAGGACGGTAAAATCACCGCCGCCGAGTATGACGTGGCGCTGGACCACGGCGCGTATACTGTTGTCGCCAGCATCATCTTTGGTAACTTTATCTCCATCGGCTTCCACGGTTATAACATTCCCAACATCAAGGCGCTGGCCCGCGCCGGCATGTCCAACAACGGGTTCCAGACAGCCTACCGCGGCTTCGGCGCACCGCAGATTTATACGACCACCGAGGCTCTTATCGACATGGCCGCCGAAAAGGCGGGCATCGATCCCTGGGAGTTCCGTTATAAAAACCTCGCAAGACCCGGCGACACGACCATCAACAGCCGGCCGTATATGAACTACGATATTTACCCCGCCCTGATGGAAAAGATCAAGCCCGTTTACGACAAGTACAAGGCTGAAGCCGAAGCGGCCAGGAAAGCGGGCCGTCATCTGGGCGTCGGGCTCAGCATCGGCGGCTTCCTCTGTACGACCGGCAATTTTGACGCCGCCGAGGTCGCGCTGGAGCTTAATGCGGATGGCACCGTCACCCATTACAACACCTGGCAGGATGTGGGCCAGGGCGGCGACATCGGCACGCTGACGCATACCCTCCGGGCACTTGCGCCGCTGAAGCTCACGCCCGATAAGGTTAAGCTCGTCATGAACGATACCGGAACCTGCCCGAAGACGGGTCTCTCCGCCGCCAGCCGCTCCCATTTTATGGCCGGCAAAGCGACCATCGACGCGGCCAACAAGCTGCTCGCCGCCATGCAGAAGCCGGACGGCACCTTCCGCACTTACGACGAGATGGTGAAAGAGGGCATCCCGACCAAATACCTGGGCCATTACGATCAAATGGGCATGGCCGATCCGGGCTTGAACCCGAATACCGGTGAAGGCGAGAAAAACTCTGAATTCATGTACGCCGTCAACTGCGCCCTCGTTGAGGTCGATGTGGCGACGGGCAAGACGCAGGTTCTGCGCTATACCACCGCGGCGGACGTGGGCGTTATTGGCAACAGGCTGGCCGTGGAAGGCCAGGCTTACGGAGGACTGTCCCACTGTATCGGCTTCGCCCTCAGCGAGGACTACAACGCCGAGAAAAAGCACGGTAACATGGCCGGCTGCGGTGTTCCAACCATTGACATGATTCCTGACGACTTCAACATTATTTTCCAGGAGACGCCGCGCCCCAACGGGCCCCAGGGTTCCGCCGGCTGCTCTGAGGACTTCCAGTGCTCCGGCCACATGGCGGTCATCAACGCCATAGTCAGCGCCTGCGGCGCCCGCGTTTACGACCTGCCGGCCACGCCAGAAAAGGTCAAGGCCGCATATGAGAAAAAGCAGCGCGGCGAAGACCTGATACCTCCGAAGTACTTCCTCGGGCCAACGTTTGAGGAAGAACTCGAGTTTATCAAGGCCAACCCTATTTAAGCATCATCGCATCATTTATATCCGCAGGGCGCCGCCAATCGGCGCGCCCTGCCGGTTTGATGCCTGAAATGCATCGCGTTCTGGGCATAATGGCGTAAGGAGAAGCTATGAGCGAAATCGTCCGGCACACAGCGAGCGTCTGTCCCGTTTGTCTGGAGCGTTTGCCCGCCGATATCGTCAAAACAGGGCATGAGTATTTTTTGGAAAAAACCTGCCTGGAGCACGGCCGTTTTTCCGCCGTAGTTTGGCGCGGGGAAAATCCGGCGTTCGAAAAATGGGGTGATTACCAGCCCCCCAGGGATATCGATGTGCCGGATTGCCCCAACGATTGCGGGCTCTGCGCCGGCCATCGTCAAAAGACGTGCTGCGCGCTGGTTGAAGTCACAAACCGCTGCAACCTGAGCTGTCCCGTGTGTTTCGCCTCGTCAGGAGGCATTGCTTCCGAAGGCAATGCCTCCCGCGAAAATACGATCGAGCCGTCGGTTGGCGAGCTTTTTCATATTTTCAAAGAGCTTGCCGATAACGGCAACACGTTTGTCCAGCTCTCCGGCGGCGAGCCGACGGTTCGTGACGACCTACCGGAAATCATCGCAGCGGCGAAAGCCGCCGGCTGCGAGAGTATCCAGCTCAACTCCAACGGCCTCCGTTTAGGTGAGGACCCAGGCTATACAAGGGCGCTCTCTGACGCCGGCCTCTCCTTCGTCTTCATGCAGTTTGACGGGACAGAGGATGCGATTTATGAAAAGCTCCGCGGACAGCAGCTTTTGGATCAAAAGAAAGCGGCGATCCGCGTCTGCGGCGAAAACAGACTTGGCGTGACGCTGGTGCCCACGGTCGTGCCGGGCGTTAACGATCACAACCTCGGCGATATCGTCACCTATGCGATTTCCCGTTCACCCGCTGTCCGGGGCGTACATTTTCAGCCGATCAGTTACTTCGGCCGTTACCCGAAAGCGCCCGATAACAAAGACAGGATCACGCTGCCGGAGATCCTGCGCGCCGTTGAAGCTCAGACCGGCGGCAAAGTGAAAATAACCGATTTCGCCCCGTCCTGCTGTGACCACCCCAGGTGTGGCTTTCACGGGGATTTTGTCGTCCTGCCGAATCGCACGCTGCTGCGGCTGACCCCGAAGAGCAGGCGATCCTCCTGCTGTGATGACACCTCGCATCTGAAAAACAGAAACTTCGTAGCGCGCCGCTGGAAGCGTTCGGAAGAAGACAACGCGCCGGCAGACGCCGTCGGGAAAGCTGAAGCCGACTTCAGCGATATGGACACATTTTTGAGGAGAGTCAAATCCCATGGCTTTACGCTCACTGCAATGGCCTTTCAGGATGCCTACACCCTGGATATCGAGCGGCTTCGCATGTGCAGCCTGCACGTGGCAAGAGACGGCAGGGTGATTCCGTTCTGCGCCAATTACATAACGCCTTATGATGAGCTCGCGTAAAATGGGAACGATATACGAAACAGACCTGCTTTTGAGAACGCATTTCGGCTCCATGCATCCGGGGGGGCTGCGTCTCACGGACCGGGCCGTCAGGCTCGCCGGACTGACAGAAGGGATGCGCGCTGCCGATATCGGCTGCGGGATCGGCGCGACAGCGGCGTTTCTGGCTGAGCAATACGGCTTAAGCGTCGTTGGTCTTGAAATCTCGGACAAGCTCATCAACAAGGCCCTGAAAAGCCGCCCGAGCTTAAGCCTCATCCGGTGGGACGGAAAATCACTCCCCTTTGAGGAGAACAGTCTGGACGCCGTGTTCTTTGAATGCACGCTGTCGCTCCTGAAAGATGCGCGCGCTGTCCTCGTTCAAGCCGCGACGGCGTTGAAGAAAACCGGCACGGCGATAATATCCGACATATATGCCAAGAACCATATATCGCCGCCTCCTTTCACGTTTGACGGCCTCGCAGAGACACTGGCGGCGGCCGGATATGACATCATCGTTCAGGAGGATCATACGGCGGCCCTCAGGACGTACGCCGCCGAGCTGTGGAATAAGCACAACGCCGGGCTTTCAGCTGGCGGGACTCATCGAGCATCGGTTTTAGATACCGGCAGTTTTCTCGGCATGTCCTGCCAATCAGAGCACATCCGGCTGTCCGGTCTCGGATATATGCTGACCATTGCGCGCAAAATCTGAAAAACGGGAGTATTCAATGTTCAACACCTCAAAAGAAGTCGCGCGCCTTATATCCCAGGGCTATTGCTGCAGCCAGATCATGCTGCAAACCTTTGATAAATGCCGGGAGCTTTTATTCGAGATTGGCCTGCAGATATGATCATGGAAATGACGCCCCTTGAAAACTGGATCGCCGGCAAGACGGGGATAGCGGGCCGGCCTGAGCTGCCAAAGCTGCGCGAATACCAGCTCTTTAAGCTGCGGGAGACGCTCCGGCTCGTTTTGTCGGGCAGCCGCTTTTATAAGGAGCATCTTACAGGCGTGACGCCCGATTCAATTCAAAGCATGGCGGACCTGGCGCTTCTTCCCTTCACCTATCCGGCGGATATTGCGGATCGGAGCGCTGATTTTCTCTGCGTCTCACCCCGGGATATCGGCAGAATCGTCACGCTCTCCACCTCCGGAACGACGGGTCAAGCAAAAAGGCTTTATTTCACCGGCTCCGATCAGGAGCTCACGATTGATTTTTTTCATCACGGCATGACGACCTTTACGGATACGTCCGACAGGGTGATGATCTTCATGCCCGGCAATACGGAAGGGAGCGTCGGCGACCTGCTCGCAAAGGGACTCGGGCGCATCCCGTGCCGGTCTGTCGTCTACGGACCCATCAGGGATTACGCGGACGCCCTGATGGCGCTGATCCGTGAAAAAATTACAGGCATCGTCGGCATCCCGTCCCAGATACTGACTCTGTCGAGAACCGGCGGCGCGGGGCAGGTCCGACTGAAAAGCGTCCTTCTGAGCGCCGACTATGTCCCGAAGTCCGTGTCCGGATACATCTCTTCTGTCTGGAGTGCGGATGTTTACGGCCATTACGGCATGACAGAGACAGGTCTCGGCGGCAGTGTTGATTGCCGGGCACGGGACGGTTATCATTTGCGTGAGGCTGATCTGCTCTTTGAGATCGTTGATCCGGCAAGCGGGCTTCCCGTCCCCGACGGAGAATGGGGAGAAATCGTCTTCTCCACCCTAACGCGGCGCGGCATGCCCCTGATCCGATACAGGACGGGCGACCGGTCGCGCTTTCTGACGTCACCGTGCCCCTGCGGCGCCGTGCTCCGTCGACTGGATCGTGTCTCAGGCCGGCTTGCCGAAACCGTCTCTCTCGCAAACGGTCAAACGCTGACGATCTCGCAGCTGGACGAGCTGCTCCTCTCCGAGCCGTCCGTCCTGATGTACAGGGCGGCGCTGACCCGGCGGGACGGCTGCGACGTGCTGTCTTTAACCGTCAGAAGCGCCGGCGCGCCCCTTGATCCAAACGCGCTGACGCGGAAGCTGTATCCTGTGCTGGGCGGTCTCCTGCGGGACGGCCTCCTCCATTTGGAAATCACCGGCGGCGATGTGGATTTTTTTACCACAGGAACGCTGAAACGGCGCATCGCCGATCACAGAAATCACTAACAGAAAGTCGGGTTCTTTATGAAACAAATTGCTGAAGCTGCGTTATCCATGCTTAAATCCGGTATCGGATTTGCTCACGCCACGGTCCTGGAGAGCAGCGGCTCCACGCCGCGCGAGTCGGGCTCATCCATGCTGATCCGGCCGGATAGATCGATTGTCGGCACCGTCGGCGGCGGCGTCCTGGAGGCAAACACCATCAAAGAGGCACTGAAGGTCATCGCCGGTAAAAAGGCTGCGCTGACATTGTATGTGCTGGAGAACGAGGGCGCGGCTGCCATCGGCGCCGTCTGCGGCGGCCGGGCGAGAGTCCTCATCGACTACATTGATGCGGACGATGCGGGCAATACCGAATTTTTTGAACAGCTGCTCAAAGCCTCCGGCGTCAACCAGGTGTCGCATATGGCCACACTGATTCCCGATTCGAAAAAGCTGGCGCAGCGCAATACCTGCCTGATCCTCTCCGACGGGACGCTTGTCGGCGCGGAGGTTTTCTCGCCGGAGATCCTGGCTCATCTGCAGAAGGGCCGGGGTTATGATATATTTACCCGGCTGGAGCATTATTCGGCGCATCTCTTCCCCGTCGGCTCGGACGGCACCGTTTACATCTTCGGCGCCGGCCACTGCGGTGAAAAGCTGGCGCACATCGTCCACACCGTCGGCTTCGGCACCGTCGTCATCGATGACAGGAGCGAATTTGCCAATGCCTCCCGTATCCCGGAAGCCGACGAGATCATCGTCCCGAAAAAGCTTGAAGAGCCCTTCGACACCATAACCTTCGGGCCGGACAGCTATATTGTCATCGTCACGCGGGGCCACATGCACGACGAGGCTGTCCTCCGCCGGGCGCTCCAGACTAAAGCCGGATATATCGGCATGATCGGCAGCAAAAAAAAGCGCGAGACCGTCTACAGCCATCTGCTGGCTGAGGGCTTTACACAGGCCGATATCGACAGGGTCTATTCCCCCATCGGCGTCACCATCCGTGCCGAGACCCCCGAGGAGATCGCCATTTCCATCACCGCCGAGCTCATCAAGGTACGGGCTGAAAACAAAGCCCGATAAATCAAAAGAATAATTCCGAAGCGTGCCGTGTTACCCGCCACGCTTCGGAATTTTTA
>JAAYBH010000365.1 GCA_012718935.1 Clostridiales bacterium | reverse complement strand
TCCTGCCATTCAATGACTTTCTCTGTGTTCGTGTACGTCATTGTGTTGGTACCGGACATATACTCCGTTCTGGACTCCACAGTATTGTAACGGGCTGTGCAGCTGTTGGTTTCGTTTGTAATATACTGTGTTCCGGCAGCGTCAAACGCATCCAGAAGCCGGACGCCGAAGGCAAGCGTGTTGTAAACTTCAGCACCTGATACAGCGCCGGGTGCAGCTGTTTTCAACGCGTTCTGGCCGATAAAATATCTGACGGTGTTGCTGGCCTGATTAAAGGTGACCTCCACAAGGGTTGCGCCGGCACCTTCGGTGTATTGGTATACATCGCCGGTCAAACCGACGGTGTGTGCAGCGCCGTCCAGGTAAAAGGTCATTTGCGAATTTTCGGTGACGAATGCGTATTCTGCTTTAAATGTGTCGTCAAAGGTTAAGCCGGCCGCGTCGACGGGGCTGCCGGTGACGGAACCGCCGATTGCTGAAAGGGTAACTGTAAACTGGCCGCCGGGTTCACTTCCAAAAATACCTGCTGTAGATACACTCTTTCCTGTCCATACCTGGCCGGCGTCAAGGCTTGCCAGCGCCGGGCTGTTGTTGGCAACGGAGTGGCTCGCCACATTCATATTGTCGTTAACGGCTCCGGCATTGATCAGAAGCATTGCTGTCATCGATATGATCATCACTACGACGATAATCATTGAGAATAGCTTTGAGCTTTTCACCAGTGGTTTCATAATAAATCCTCCTATCATAAAGCTGTCTTCCTTATCCTATTAACCCCTCAGGAAACCAAAAAGCCGCATGGATACGTACATACGTATCGATGCGGCCGGACTGCCGTCCTGATATACCACACTATTCTGCTGCCTGTGGCTTCAGATTAGGCTCCAAAGCTTTGCGACCCCGCTTTTCAGCAGGTATGCCAATATATGTGAACTAAAATAATAATATCCACAAACAGCCATCATGTCAAGAAAATATGTGAAGCATCCCGTTATTATCCAAAATGAGACGGCTCTCGTTTTAAGCAGCAATTTCTCATTATTTGTGGTAGTTTTCTCGAATCTCTCGCAAAATTCTCATTTAGCAATAATTAAAGAAGATATTACTAAATACATTTTCGTAAATTTAGCACAATTTTTTTGACTAACGAAGCGGTAATTAGGCAATATAGCACAGAAGTGGCTGTTAACAGCCACTTTCTATATTCAGAGAATTCATAATAAAGCGGATGAAAACCTGTTAGCTAACCCACTTCTGATCCGGCTCATTTTCCGAAACGTCTTCTCCGAAAGCATAATCAATCCAGTTACCATATACTTCATGCTTCGTTTCTTCGATATTGAGACACGTTAATTCCGGAGCTTCCCATCCTTTTTTCAAGGTATCACCTCCTCACGCTTCAAGCTATAACATATTTTGTAACTTAATGCAATTATTAATTGTGATAATATTTCGTACATCAATGGCCGTATTTATGGAGTATTTAAGCTCCGCATTCCGATTAATCAGTTTCATAATACAGTCTGCATCCAAGCATGAATAAAGTGAGTTTTTATTGTAAAGGTCTTCCCTGAAACTGTTGATAAAACCGTTCCACTCTGGTTCGATCCGTTGAATCCAATCAGGAGCTTGAATTCCGCGAAGCCGGTTATATAGTATTTCATCAGGTACGACCCCTGACATTGCTTGGCGTATTAAACCTCTATCACATCCTTTCGTTTTATCAAAATAGCACTCATAAGGTAGTCTTAAACAGAATTCAACAACACGTTTATCGCTTGTCGGATCACGCTCGCAGGTATTATATGCCAAACTGAATTTCGCTGGAGCAAATGATATCTGATGCATTATCGCAGGGTTAAAAACTAACCTGCGGCTGTCTCTGACACGCAGAATGGGTTTG
The DNA here is from genome assembly GCA_012718935.1 of Clostridiales bacterium. GTDB lineage: Bacteria > Bacillota > Clostridia > Oscillospirales > Oscillospiraceae > Sporobacter. The sequence goes on along the minus strand of JAAYBH010000365.1, from coordinate 3,182 downwards.
TTTGTAAATCCATAAGATTTTAAGGTGTTTTCAACTTTATACTTTCTCAAGTAATCAGATCTAACCAATTCCGAAGCCAACGGGCTATATCTAAAACGAATAAAAGAATTTAAACAAGCACTGGCAAACACGAAGAACAGTCTTTTTCTGCTGAAGCTATTGCATAAGCAAAATTTACTCAAATATTGTACAAAACTAAACCATCTAAATCTCATTAGATGTTCGAACAATATGACTCTATAAGTGCCATATGAGATTGTTGAATTACCAAAACTCCCGCTTAGAATGATTTTACATCCATCTTGGCTTGCTGTTTGAAAGATGTCATCAAGCCAGTAACTATTATCGATGAATTTGTATGGCTGCTCTTGAATATCCAACATCGTATCTGAGACATTTAATGGGTTTTTACCGTCCGCATCGATAAAATGCGAAATCATGTTAGGATAAGCTCTCTGCATCATTCGTATAGAGGATGATTCATCAGTAATTAAATGGCGGGGAGTCCAATCAACAAATCTCCGAATCGGTACTGACGTATAGGTATAAAGCTGCTTATTTCTGTCCTGAAGGATAGGCGCTGCGACACAAGCGGCAGAGCTTGAGTCTAACCCGCCGCTCAGAAATATTCCGACTTCTCCGTCAGTCCGGAGTCGGCTCCGAACAGCATCTGTATATATCTTTTTAAACTCTTCAATAAAATCTTTCTTTTTATATCGGGGGTCAGCATGGATATCCTGAGGATTCCAGTAAACTTCATTCGGCACGGATTGACCGGATACGATTAAGTAACAACCAGGAGATACATAATTGATTTCCTGGAATATCGTTCTTTCAGGGATTATATCTTGTCGTACACCTTGCATAGCGAAAAAATAGACGAGATACTCTTCATTAAGCTCTGGCTTCTGCCCGCTGCCCCATGGATCGATCAGCGGTTTCATGAGCGTTGAAAAAAAGATCGTTTCGCCAGCACGCCTGTAATAGAGAATGCGTTTACCCATATGGTCGCGGAAGAGCTGTGCCCGGCGGTTTCTGCTGTCGTAGACGACGAAGGCGAAGTCGCCAAGCAGGTGATCGGTGCAGCGTTCGCCCCATTTTTTATAAGCTTCGAAGATAAAACGTCCGTCAGGCGTCTCTTTTGTCAGCCGGAGGCCAAGAAGGGCGGCAAGCTCTTCTCTGTTGTCGATGATGGCGTCGCAGACAAAGTACAGGCCGGTTTCCGCGTCGTGATAGGGCAACGCCTCGAAGTGCGACTCCTCAGTGATATATTGATTTTTAAAGCCCATGGCGACGTTGGCGCTGACAAGCGCCGATTGGGCGTCGTGCTTTTTGTCCGCCAGCGCCGACTCCATATTCTTTAATATTGCCGGATCGGCGGGGCGGCCGTCCAGATTGATGAAACCGTATATCATGCTCATGGCTTTATAATGCTGAGCAGGCGCTCTTTTTTCAGCTTTTCAAGATAAGGAAGAACCTGCTCCCTGCAGTCGTCCGGCGATATATCGAACTCCTCGGTAAGCCTTGCGATGATATCTCCGGCAGAGAGCGGCTCCGAAGCGAAATCCCAGATGCGGGCGCCCACCTCATTCAAAACGATGTATTTCCCCGTCTCGGCGCTGAGCATGCCGAGCTGCCCGCCGATGTCGACGGGCTTGAGCTGCGTGTTCCGGGTGACGACCGTTTTCTCCGTAATCTTCATTATCCGCCCCTGTTGAATATTTCCGTCAGGATGGCCGCGGCCTGCTCCTGGACCGTTATGCCTACGGCCGGCCGGTACAAGGTGTATATGGGGAGCCTGTCACAGACATCAAGAGCAAAATCCATATAATCGCCTGTAAACTCGGAGCGGCTGATCATCTGATAATTATATACATTCCTGCAGATGATCAGGATCGCGTCCTTTATGTCTTCCCGCACAAGAGCCACATCTTTTGTATCGGAGGGAGCGATGCGGACGATTGCCTTCACAGGAGCTTCCCTGTTCAGAAATACACTCTGACCGTCATCCCTGAATGCAAACTTATCTTCCCTGCTGATGATCTCCGAAGCGCCCTCCATGCTGAGCCCCAGGTGCTCGATTGTGTTTCTGTACAGCCGGCGCAGCGGGTAGCTCGGATAGATATAGGGCGTTTCGGAATTCAGCTCCAGCCGTGTCGTATCGTCTGAAATAATTCGGCCGCCCTGTTTGACAAGGCAAGCCGCCAGAGACGATTTGCCCACCTCGCTGCTGCCGACGATGACGACTGCGCCGCTGTCAATAAAAACGCCGCTGCCGTGGAGAAAGAATATCTTCCGCCGGCGCAGGAGATAAGAAAACCCAAAACCGAACAGGACGTGACACATGTATCGCGCAAAATAATCTTCGTTTTGATAATATACAACGATATGCTTCTCTCCGCAGAAATAGAACTTCCCAATGCCCTCAGGGGCGCTGATTTCCCTTGGTTCACCGTCAAAAACTAATTGACCGATGTATCGCCTGGCTTCATCCTCACTGTCTGTAAACTCAATGATGATATCCGCAGCGTCAAAGCTGTGCGGATAACAGTCAAGCTTTCGATTTGAATGTACATTCAATCCATAAACACGGTACTTATACATAGCTCACTCTGTCTTTTTTTGAAGTATAGCAGTACACAGAAACCGCCGTAAACTCCATATTGGCAATATACCCCGTCACATACGTGCTGCCAACCAGCAGCCATGCGTGGGCTTTAAGCTTATCGTTATCCGTATTGAGTCCGAAGCTGATTTGATGCGAAATACCAAGTGCCTTCAGGATCAGGCTCGCCGCAACAGCCTGCTCAAAGCACATGCTCCGCCAGGGTGTGCGCCGGCTGACGGAGAGAATCGCCCTTTTAAGTGAAGCAAGTCTGGAAGCCTGCTTTGGTGTCAGCACAGGCTGCGCGGCGGTATCCGAGTTGGAGATAAGCCGGATCAGTCTCTTGAACGAAACCAGCTTGATCAGCAGATTCGCGATACCCAGAAGCACGTAAACACAGCCGTACAGGATTATTTTCTTTATAGAATAGCGTGACAATCTATATCTCGCCTTTCATCAGACCGGCTTAAACTGAATCCCGCGCCTCAAGCAGATTATTGTCTTCCAGGCGCCCGATAAATTTGTCAAGCTCCTGTTTTGCGGCCTGCCCGTCGATCTCGTATTCCTCCGTCATTTT
>JAAYBH010000364.1 GCA_012718935.1 Clostridiales bacterium | reverse complement strand
TATACAAGAAAGCTTCGCTTTCTTGGCCGAGTCTTCAGCGTCTTAGAGCCTCAGTTGTCTCTGTGGCGCGAAGGTTTTTGTTCGCCGTTCATGTGTTTTTTGCCTCGACCGGCGGACTTTAAGAATACCATACGTGCTTTCCCTTGTCAAGCGATTTTATTACATAATTTTTATGCAATATATGGCTGTTAAGGTCCGCCGCTCCGGCTCCCCGCATCCTCTCTTGAAGACGCTCCGTTATATTACCACCACACTCCCTGGCTGTCAACCCCCTTTTTACTCTTTTTTTGACCTTTTCCTCCCCCTTTTTTTGCCGGGGGTCTCCGGGTCGGTTCGCATATTGATTTTCAGGCGCCCATACAATATAATTACTTCATGTGCATAGCTGATTCGGTGTTATTTATTCCCTCAATCAGCTTTTTTATTTATAAGGAGTACCGCCATGCCGATAAAAATCGCTGACTCGCTGCCGGCCAGAGACATTCTTGAAAATGAAAACATATTTGTGATGACGGAGCATGTCGCCATCCATCAGGATATACGCCCGCTCAAGCTCTTGATACTGAATCTCATGCCGACTAAAATCATCACTGAGACGCAGCTTCTGAGAAAGCTTTCAAACACCCCGCTGCAGATCGAGGTTGAATTCCTGCAGACGATCAGCCACGAGGCAAAAAATGTCGATACACAGCACCTGGAGTCCTTTTATACATCCTTTGAAGAAATAAAACACAAGCATTACGATGGTATGATCATCACCGGGGCGCCGGTCGAAAACCTTGAGTTTGAGGATGTGGACTATTGGCCTGAGCTCTGCTCGATCATGGAATGGACGTCGCACAATATCCACTCGACATTTCATATCTGCTGGGGCGCCCAAGCCGGCTTATACTATCATTATGGCATTAAGAAGGTCCCTCTGCAGAAAAAAACGTCCGGTGTTTTCAAGCACCGGGTGCTGAAGCCGCAGTCTCCGTTTTTTCGCGGTTTTGATGATGAATTCTGGGTACCCCATTCCCGCTATACCGGCGTTCTAGCCCGGGATATTCTTGCCGAGCCGGAGCTGGAGCTGCTTTCTGTCTCCGACGAGGCCGGTGTCTTTGCCGTTAAATCGGAAGATAACCGCCGCTTCTTCATCACGGGCCATCCCGAGTACGACGCCGAAACGCTGGCGCTGGAATATTCCCGCGACATACAAAAGGGGATAGAGATTGACGTCCCGAAGAATTACTTCCCCAATGACGACCCGACCCAAGCCCCCGTGGTCGCCTGGCGCGCCCACGCCCAGCTCCTTTACACCAATTGGCTGAACTACTACGTCTATCAAACGACGCCGTACGATATCGAGACAATCGGGAAATGAAGCGTCAGACGGTTACGACATGCCGTATTTCCTGGAGATGAGCGAGGTCAGCTCTTCGGCCATAGCTGTGATGGCGCTTTTATCCTCACCCTCCAGCATGACACGGATGACCGGCTCCGTACCGGAGGGACGCACGAGGACGCGGCCCTTGCCGTTTAAAGATTGCTCAATGTGACGGCACAGACCGACGATCTCATGATCCTCCATTGCTTTTTCCTTGTTCCCGTTGGGTACGCGCGCCGGCAGAATAACCTGCGGCAGAACCATCATGATACGTGCCGCCTCGGCAAGTGACTGATTCATAGTCCGGAGGGCATTGAGTAACCACAAGGCGCTCAGCATGCCGTCGCCCGTTGTCGAGTGGTCCAGCAGAATGATATGCCCCGACTGTTCACCGCCGAGATTGTAACCGTTCTGCAGCATATGCTCAAGGACGTAGCGGTCGCCGACAGCCGTTTTTGCCAGCTTGAGGCCGGCCTCCTTTGCGAATATGTCAAGGCCAAGATTGCTCATGACCGTCACAACGACGGTATCTTTTTTCAGGAGCCCCATGCTCTGCATATAACGGGCCATAATTGCCATAATCACATCGCCGTCGATACATGTGCCGT
>JAAYBH010000363.1 GCA_012718935.1 Clostridiales bacterium | reverse complement strand
TATACAAGAAAGCTTCGCTTTCTTGGCCGAGTCTTCAGCGTCTTAGAGCCTCAGTTGTCTCTGTGGCGCGAAGGTTTTTGTTCGCCGTTCATGTGTTTTTTGCCTCGACCGGCGGACTTTAAGAATATCATACGAGATATTCTTTGTCAAGCTTCGATTGCCCTTTTTATTCATGCAATCTCTGCCAAACTTCAGCATCCTCTTTTAAAGACGCTCCGTTATATTACTACATCGTTCCGCGCCTGTCAACCCCCTTTCGAATACTTTTTTTAACGCTTTTTTTCCTCCCGTTCTGGGGCTTGCAAAACGCGGACAATACCTTATTTAAGTAAAGAAAAGGCTCTCCCGGCGCGCTGCAGAGCGCCGGGAGAGCCCCTGTATCGGGAGCAGGGGTGCGCGTATTTTTTACCTGATTATAATATCGTCTCTTTCCGGCCCGACAGAGACATACGTAACGGGGCATTCGACCGCTTTTTCAATATACTCGATATAATCCCTAGCCGCTTTGGGCAAGTCTCCGTAACGCCGTACTTTAGTGATGTCCGTCCCCCAGCCGGGCATCGATGTCATAACCGGCCTGGCGTTGTCCATGAGCGGAGTAAACGGGAATTCTTCGGTGATTTTCCCGGCGATGTCGTAGGCAATACAAATCGGTATCTCTTTCATATAGGAAAGGTTGTCAATTTTTGTGATGGCCGCCTCTGTGGCGCCCTGCATTCGCACGCCATAACGGGTAGCCGGTATATCAATCGGCCCCACGCGCCTAGGCCGGCCTGTCGCAGCCCCGTATTCGCCGCCTATTCTTCTGAGCTCCTCCGCCTGCTCACCGAACCACTCGGCGACAAACGGTCCCTCGCCGACGCAGGTGGAGAATGCTTTGATAACGCCGAGGACCCTGTCGACCTTTAAAAACGGCGCGCCGGAGCCGAGCGGTGCGAAAGACGCCAGCGGAGACGAGGATGACGTATAGGGATAGATGCCGAAATCAACATCCCGAAGCGCCCCGAGCTGCGCTTCAAACATGACGTTTTTTCCCGCTTTTGTTGCCTTGTACAGATAGTCGGATGTGTCGCAGATAAACGGAATGAGCGGCCGGCCGAATTTTTCCACCCAGGCGAGCATGTCCTCAAGCGCGTAGGGCTCGGCGTTATAAACGCTTTTAAGGAAGAGATTTTTCCACTCCAGGACACCAGTAAGATGCTTTTCAAGGGCCTCCGGAAGGAGCAGTTCGCCCATCTGGATCCCTTTTTTCTGGTATTTATCGCCGTAGACAGGCGCGATTCCCCGCTTTGTCGAACCGTATTTCGCGTTCGCTAAACGACCTTCTTCAAGCACATCCTGAGCCTGATGATAGGGAAAAACGATAATCGCCCTGTTGCTGATCTTAAAATTATCGGGAGTGATACGGATACCCTTGTCCCGAAGCTTCTGTATTTCACCGGCCAGATGCTCAAGGTCAATAACAGTACCATTACCGAGGAGATTCACCGTTTGCTCATGAAAAATACCGGACGGAATTAAGTTCAGGGCAAATTTACCGTATTTATTGACGACCGTGTGCCCGGCATTGCTGCCGCCCTGATATCTGACGACGATATCATACTGCTCGGCCAGCAAATCGATCATTCGGCCTTTACCCTCATCTCCCCAGTTAACACCGACTACTGCGCAATGAGACATGATCATATCTCCTTTCTTTCTCGGTAAGTCCGGATATCTTATGCGTCTTAAAGCTGTTAATACGTAATGAAATATTTGTCCAGCTCCCAGCTGCTGACTCTCATTCGATAATCATCCCATTCGGCCTCCTTGCCGTTTATATAATGAGGAAGAACATGGGCGCCCAGCGTCTCCATTATCAGCGTATCCTTCTTCAGCTCCCAGATCGCTTCCTCAAGGGATGCCGGCAGATTGACGATGCCGTTTTTTTCACGGGTGGCCGCATCCATTTTATAGATATTCTCGGTGACCTCCGCCGGGGGTTCCATCTCCTTCTCGATACCGTCAAGACCGGCGGCCAGGCACACGGCGAGCGCGAGATACGGGTTGCATGACGGATCCGGATTCCTGAGCTCAACGCGCATGCTTTGACCGCGCGCTGCTGGAATACGTATGAGCGTACTGCGGTTGCTGGCTGACCATGCCACATAACAGGGCGCTTCATATCCGGGTACCAGGCGCTTATATGAGTTGACAAGCGGATTTGTTACGGCGCACATACCCCGGACATGCGCGAGCAGCCCCGCGATAAAGCACAGGGCTTCCTTTGACAGGCCTTTCCTGCCGTTTTCGTCATAAAATACATTCTTGTCATTCCGGAACAGCGACATATTTGTATGCATACCGGAACCGCTGATTCCGAAGAGTGGCTTTGGCATAAAGGTGGCGTGCTGACCGTATATCTGCGCGATTGTTTTGACGGCCAGTTTAAAGGTCATGATATTGTCAGCCGATTTCAGCGCGTCGGCGTACTTGAAATCAATCTCGTGCTGACCGGCAGCCACCTCGTGATGCGAGGCCTCGATCTCAAAGCCCAATTCCTCCAACGCCATGCATATCTCTCGCCGTGTTTCCTCGCCCCGGTCCAGCGGTCCAAGATCGAAATATCCGGCTTCATCGTCAGTTTTTGTGATAGGATTTCCTTTTTCATCTGTTTGAAACAGGAAAAACTCAAGTTCCGGACCCACATTAAAGGCATAACCCATATCAGACGCTTTTTTTATTACTTTTTTCAAGACATACCTGGGATCGCCGATGAACGGCGTGCCGTCAACATTGTAAACATCGCAGATCAGCCGTGCGACTTTTCCGTACTTCGTGTGCCAGGGGAGCAAAATAAAACTGTCAAGGTCAGGATACAGATACTGGTCGGATTCCTCGATACGAACAAATCCCTCGATAGAACTGCCGTCGAGCATCATTTGGTTGTTGACTGCCTTTTCTATCTGCGAGGCGGTAATCGCAACGTTTTTCAGCTGGCCGAAGATATCGGTAAACTGCAGGCGTATAAACCTGATATCTTCCTCCCGAACGATTGACAGGATGTCCTCTTTAGAGTATTTGCCCATATTTGTCTCCTCCCGGTTTACGTTATGAGTATTGCTTAGCAGATATGATGCCTACAGGAATCCAGTAAATTAGAAAGGGCAACGGAACCCTTAATTCAGAAAGCCCCATTGCCCTTTTACGGAAAAATTATACTGCGCGGCATTCAAATATGTCAATAAGGATATTGTATATTATATAATATATGTGCTTTTCTGTTTTGTCTAATGTGACAGCCTTTTCTTCCGGCTCCATCGATCACCTAAAGCGTTCAGCCGGCTGCGAACAACTTATCAAAATCAAGCGCCTTGTAGTCCTCACTGTAAACCACGTTAAGACTGTTCATCCACGTGTCGACAACGGCGTTGAACATATTGGCCGCAGTTAAGAAGCGCAGAGAGTA
>JAAYBH010000362.1 GCA_012718935.1 Clostridiales bacterium | reverse complement strand
CAGCAGGACAGCGATGCCCAGGATTTTTTCCAGGACCTGAAGATCGATATGTTCTCCGACGAGGTCTTCGTCTTCACCCCCCGGGGCGACGTCATTAATCTCCCGGCAGGAGCCACACCCATCGACTTTGCCTACAATATCCATTCGGCTGTCGGCAACAGGATGACCGGCGCCGTTGTCAACGGGCGGATCGTCCCGTTCAACCACGAGCTTTCAAACGGCGATATCATCGAGGTCATTACCTCGAATTCCTCAAAGGGCCCCAGCCGTGACTGGCTGAACATCGTCAAGAGCCCCGAAGCCCGCAATAAAATCCGCCAGTGGTTTAAGAAGGAAAAACGCGAGGAAAATATCGCTGCCGGCAAGATCTCCTTTGACGCCGAGCTCCGGCGCTCCCTTGTGTCGATGTCGGACATCACCCGGGAGGATATCCTGCCCCGCCTTCTTAAAAAGCTCGCGTTCCCGACACTTGACGAGCTCTACGCCGCCATCGGCTACGGCGGTCTGACGGCGCAGAAAGCCGTCAACCGTATCCGTGACGAGCTGCGGATGATAGACAGGATTAAGAAGAAGGACGACCCGGACGCGCTCTCCTTTGAGGCCCGACCCGATAAAAAGCTGAAGCCGATCCACGGCATTCTTGTGGAGGGTATTGACAACTGCCTCGTCAAATTCGCGCGCTGCTGCACGCCGGTCCCGGGGGACGAATCCATTGGCTTTATCACCCGCGGCTTCGGTGTGTCGGTCCACCGGAAGGACTGCAAAAACTATCAGAAATCTGTAGGCGACCCCGAGGAGGCCGGCCGATGGGTCCGCGTTGCCTGGGCAAATTCCGAAAGCGACATCTATTCAACGGCGCTCTATATCACCGTTCGGGAGCGCAGCGGCATCGTCATGGACGTGGTAACGATTCTCAACAGCCTGAAAATCAAAATGACCTCCCTGTCGGCCAGGGATTTGGGTGCCATTACAACCGTATCAATTTTCATCGAGGTCAAAAGCCGCGAAGAACTCAATACCGCCATCGCGCGCCTCTCCGCCGTCGCCGGCGTCCTCGAAATCAAGAGAGGCGACGGCTGAATAACCGCATTTCAACGCGCCGCTTCGCATATGCCGGTATCGGACGGCCAATGGCCGTCCCTACATCCGCACCGCGGATATGCATTCCCGAAAGGACTGATTCTGTTTGCGCGCAGTTGTCACCCGTGTTTCCTCGGCTTCTGTCACGACTGACGGTGCCGTCACCGGCAGCATCGGTCAAGGCCTTCTCGTTCTGCTCGGCATCGCGCCGACGGACACACCCGAACATGCCGCGAAGCTGGCCGACAAGGTGACGGGTCTGCGCATATTTGAGGACGGGAATGGCAAAATGAACCTGAATCTCGCTTCAGTGAACGGGAGCCTTCTCGTCATCTCCCAGTTTACGCTGTACGCCGATTTGAAAAGCAGGCGTCCGGGCTTCACTGGTGCGGCGAAACCGGATATCGCCATACCGCTGTACGAGCTGTTTATCAGGGAATGCCGGAAAGCGGGCTTCCATACCGAATCCGGCGTCTTCGGCGCCGATATGAAGGTCGCTTCTGTCAACGACGGACCCGTGACAATCATAATAGACACGGATGGTTGAATGAAAAACGAAAACGCAAGAGGAGAACTTGTTATGCTGATAAAAACCCTTGTCGTCGGACAGATAGAGACAAACTGTTATGTCGTTACGGATGAAAAGACGCTCAAATGCGCCGTCATCGACCCCGGCGATGAATCCAACACGATTCTCGATTACCTTGAATCCAATAAGCTGAAGGCCGAAGCCGTTTTTTTAACTCACGGCCATTTTGACCACAATCTGGCTGCGTACACGGTCAGCGAGGAGACCGGCGCACCTGTCTGGATCAACGAAAAGGATGCCGTCAAGGCCGGCAGCAGCGACCATTTCAAGCTGACAGCCGATGAAAACGTGCGTTTTTATTCGGAAGGCGACGTTATTGAAGTCGGTAATCTGTCATTTGAGGTCCTTGAGACGCCGGGGCACTCGCCCGGCTCCGTGACGCTGCGCTGCGAAAACGCTTTGTTTGTCGGCGATACGCTTTTCCGGAACAGCGCCGGACGGACGGATCTGGGCGAAGGCAATATCCAGCTGCTGCTGAAGTCTCTGAACCGCCTGTCGCAGCTTGAAGGAGACTTCGAGGTTTACCCCGGCCATATGGACGCGACGACACTGGACCGTGAGCGGCGGTTCAACGAATACATGAGATATGCATTGGAGGAATTCGGCGGTCAATGAGGCTGACGCTCAGGGGACATGACTATAAATACGCCGTCGAGCAGATCCTGCTGATGATGTACCCGGAGGAGCGGCCCGTATATTCCGGGCCGACGGATGCTGCCCTGTCAGCAGAGGTGTCGTTGAATTTCGGCAGCACGTATGCGGACGCCGTCACGCGGCTGCGCGCGAACGGCAGCGATTTCATCGGAATGTCCCGCGTCAGGCGGACGGCGTTAACCGATAAACTCACAACAGACAGGCTGCTCCAAAAAATCATCAAGCGCTCTTTTTATAAAGCGGCTGTTCTGGGTACGGGAAAAAAACCGGTCTGGGGCGCGTTGACCGGCATCCGTCCGGGCAAGATCGCAACCAGCCTCTTGGAGCGCGGATACCCGGATCAAAAGGCGCTGAAATCGCTGATAAACGATTACGACGTGTCGCCCGAGCGCAGCGCGCTTTGTCTGGATACGGCCAAAGCGAGTCTTCGGGTCAAAGCCGCGCTGGGTGAGCGGGACACGGCATTATATATCGGCATCCCGTTTTGCCCGACACGCTGCCACTACTGCAGCTTTGTGAGCCACAGTGTTGAAAAATCCATGAAACTCATCGTCCCTTTCCTTGAAGCGCTTTATAAAGAAATCGACGCGCTGTCGGTTGTTGTCCGCGAAAGCAGCCTGAATATTATCGCCGTCTATATCGGCGGCGGGACCCCGACGACCCTGTCGGCCCCGCAGCTTGACAGCCTGCTTCATAAACTCGCGTCATCCTTTGACTTGAGTCGTGTCAAAGAATTCACCGTCGAAGCGGGCCGGCCCGATACGATCACGGAGGACAAGCTCAGCGCCCTGTGTCATAACGGTGTCTCCCGCATCAGCATCAATCCGCAGTCCATGTCGGACGAGGTTCTCAACGCCATCGGCCGCCGCCATACGGCCGAGGAGGTTTATGAGGCGATGGACCTGTCGCGCCGGGCCGGCTTCCGGCTTATAAATATGGATCTGATCGCCGGTCTGCCGGGTGATACGACGGAGCACTTCATAAAATCCCTTAAAGCCGTCCTGTCCCTGGAGCCGGAAAATATTACCGTTCACACGCTGTCACTGAAAAAAGGAACCCGGCTCACCCTGGAAAACACAGAGCTTCCGGGCGCGGAAACCGTCGGCAGCATGCTCGATGAGGCAAGCAGCCGGCTGCGCCGCAGCGGATATGTCCCCTATTACCTCTACAGGCAGAAATTCATGTCCGGCGGATTCGAAAACGTCGGATGGTGCCGGCCTGAAAAGGAAAGCCTCTATAATATCCTGATCATGGAGGAACTGGCGACGATCCTGGCGCTGGGGGACGGCGGCGTCACCAAGCTGGTCAAGCTGGCAACGGGCAGGATCGAAAGGATATTCAACCCAAAATACCCATATGAATATATTGATAACATAGACCGGATCATTGAGAACAAATCCGGTATCACTCGTTTTTGGAGCAAAGTATGATTTATGACCTCACAACGATCAACAGGCTGATCACATACGCGCCGGGCGACTATGTCCGGGACAGCGAAAAGTACTTGAATTCGCGCATCCGCAGGGCGGCTGACGAAATTTTCAACCATATTGACCAGAGCCGCATTGTCCTGCTGTCCGGTCCGTCGGGTTCCGGCAAAACAACGACGGCAAAAAAACTGACGGCGGATCTGATTAACCTTGGCCTCAACGCTCAGATCATCTCGCTTGATCACTATTTTTTAACGGTCAATCCGCTGACTGCGCCGAGGACGCCCTCAGGTGATATCGATTATGAGTCTCCAGCCTGCCTGGACATGCCGCTTCTCAACGAGCATTTTGAGATTCTGGCCGACGGTGGCGAGATTGTAATCCCGTATTTCAGCTTTGCTCAGCAAGCCAGGGCGGAAGACAGGTCAGCTCCCATGCGGCTCGAAAAAAATGGGGTTGCCATTTTTGAGGGCATCCACGCTCTAAATGAACAAATTACGCGCGAGCATCCGGAAGCTTACAGGGTTTACGTCAGTACTCTGACGGATATCGCCGACAAGGGAGACGTTTTAATAGACAGCAACGGACTCCGCCTCGTTCGCCGTATCGTTCGTGACGACTCCTTCCGGGGTGCCGATCCTGCGTTTACGCTGCAGATGTGGCAGAATGTCCGGCGCGGTGAGGTTCTGAATATCCTGCCATATAAAGACACCGCCCATATGACCATCGATTCCGCACTGCCCTACGAAATTTCCGTCATGAAGCAGTTCGCCGGTGATGTTTTCAACAAAATTCCGGAGGATGCCGAACATTATGATATCATCCGGCATGTCCTGGACGCATTCAGACTTTTTAAGGCAATCGATCCGTCTTTGGTCCCGCCGGACTCCATATTGCGCGAATTTATCGGCGGCAGCTGCTTTGAGTATTGAGAAATATGTAAATTTACTGTGACTATAGCGTTTATTGGCAAAATCGGTGCTATAATTTTGTTATAACCACTTCTGGGAGGAAGCCTCGATATCATGAATTTTCTGCGCACTTTCATGGCTGGTAGATACGGGCCTGATCATCTGAATACGGCGCTTATTATTATCGCGCTTCTGCTCAGCATCATTTCCCGCATTGCGATATTGAGCCTGCTCGTTTATCTGTCCTATCTGCTTATTATTCTCACCGTCTTTCGATTCCTGTCGCGCAATATTCAAAAACGCCGGGCGGAAAACGACAAATTTCTCCGGCTTTATTGGCCGGTTAAGCAGAAGCTGAAGGCTTTTTTCTCAAGGCTGAAAAGCAGCAGGACCCATAAATTTTTCAGATGCCCCAGCTGCAGCAATTTGCTGCGTGTGCCGCGCGGGAAAGGCAGGCTGCAGATAACCTGCCCGAAATGCGGAGAAAGGTTTGTTAAAAAAACATAGGAAAATACACAAAAGCTAACTAGGCCGACTGCCTGCTGTCCGCCGATGCGGAAATTGCCCTCTGATATAGCCGGGCCAAGAGTTTAAAATCAGGCCGGCCTGCCGTATCCATCAGGTAGGCTTCCCTGTCGGCGCCCGGCCGTCTGTTTCCATTGAGCGCGGCGATGATCCTGTCACCCCGCTGGATGCCGATACCGTGCCCGTAATACCGTCCGTCACCCAGATCGATCACATTTTCCCCCTGCCACTCCGGCGTCCTGGGATCGACATCCGGATTCGCGAAATAGCGCCTGTCGCCGGGCAGGTGATCCTTCACTCTTTGCATCATGCCCGAGCTCCGCAGTTCGCGGGACAGGCGGTGCCAATTCATCAGGTATATTTCATCAAACAGCCTGTCATAATCAGCTTCCGGGAATATCTCCAGCAGCGCCTTATAGTAGAGGATCGGAATTGCCGTCGCGCATTCCGTCCCGTATTCGGAGCCTTTTATAAAAATATCCCGAATGGCGGCCGACGGTTTAACGTCTCTTCTCAATTCAAACCCGCCGTCATTTCGGCGTATCCAGTAATCAGGGTTCGCTCTGGAATCGCGGAAAACCTCAAAGGCGAAGCCGCTCCTGTTGAGCTCCTTTGCCGCACGGATAGTTTCTCTCCGCATCTGGAGCTCAAATTTCAGCTCGTCAACTGTGTCATACTCGTACGAATCGCTGCCGGAAGCCATTTGATTGAGAATCAATCTCTCTGTGCTGCCCCCGGCATATTCGGTTAACAGTGCTGCCGTATCAAACGGTTTATTGTCGATATAAATCATCAGATTACCTCACGTGTCATTCTGGCGGCCGCCACCTGCTCGGCAGGCTTTTTTTGTATCCACTCGTTCCACAGCCGCACATCCCTGGCGCGCAGCCTGTGCGAGTACGCCGACAGCTCCTCCTGCTCTTCCGGCGTCGCCTCCCTGTATCTATGAAGGCATTCAGCTTCATTTTCAGTCAGAGGCTCAACAGGCGCGCGGTAACGCGGTGATATTTCCTTACCCAGGTACTTAGCCTCCCTGTCGGCAGCGAGATGCTTTGGTTGGCTTGTCATCTGGAAATGCTCGCCTGTCAGATACAGGAAGGGTTTGTTTTCATTGAGCCACTCGATGTATTGCCGGTGCGCCTGGCGCACCCCGTTTCTGTTCTGTAAAGCTGCTTCTGCATCGATACCGAGCAGCTTTTCCGCCAACTCAACATCCCCGGGATGATCCGACAGCAGATATCCGGCGGCAACGGTAAGCGCATCCCGGTCGATCGACTGAAAAAAGCTCCAGATCAGGTCGTGGTTATAATGCCCCTGCCGGTTGCGGCGGAAAATAAGGCCGGCGACATCCTTAAGCACGGTCTTGTCTTCATATTCTGTAATGAGAAGCGCCGCTGTGTAATCGATGACCGCATCATATGGGTCCTGCCCCTCACTGGGCCCTTCCCAGCCCCGGCCTGTGGCGAACATCCATTTGAGCGTTTGATATCGATCCCCGTCGTCCGCAGACCCCGCCGCGTCAATGTCATAGTTGTAAATTTTTCTTGTGCATATGTTTAATGCCGTCAGATTTCTTTTGCTCAGTCCGTCATACAGGTTATTCGCCCCGATCTCCGCCATCAAAACGAATAAAACCGGAAACCGGAGTTTTTCATCGTTAATCTGCCGCAGCGCCTCCGCCCTGTCACGCCGTGCCAAATCGTTGAATGTCCGTTTTAAACGGTCTGTCCCTCCCGCCTTCCAGACGCTTTCCAAATAACCCAGCCCATATCCGCTCACAACAACATCTCCTTCTCAATGTGATCATACAATCTGCGGATGAAATACCTTCATCAACACATAATATTGAAAACAGCCGTTTTTGTTGCAAATCTCTCTTCGATTGCCCTTGACTTCACAGCCCATATGTGCTATTATTAAGTTCCACCAAAAGAATGGATATCGCGGAGTGGAGCAGTCCGGTAGCTCGTCGGGCTCATAACCCGAAGGTCGTAGGTTCAAATCCTGCCTCCGCAACCATATTGTGCAAGTGAAAAAGATAACTTGCCGAAAAACCCAGTAACCGCAACGGTTTCTGGGTTTTTTCGTGCCCATTTTTTCAAGTGCAAAAAAAAGATAACTTTGGTTG
>JAAYBH010000361.1 GCA_012718935.1 Clostridiales bacterium | reverse complement strand
TATTGCTTTCGGCTGGGGCTTTACCGCCAGGGCTTGACCCACGACCTTTCCAAATATGCGCCGGTTGAATTCCTTGTCGGCGCCCGGTATTTTCATGGAGCGCAGAGCCCGAATAACCTTGAGCGGAAGGAAAAAGGATATTCCGGCGCGTGGCTGCACCATAAGGGGCGCAACAGGCACCACCTGGAGTACTGGATCGACTATGCCTATGGGGAGTCCTCCGGTATGGCCGGGATGGAGATGCCGGTTAAATATGTCGTTGAAATGTTCTGCGACCGTCTTGCCGCCAGCAGGACATACCGCAGGGATGCCTACACGGACAACGACCCTTATGATTATTACATGCGGGCTAGGGACGTCCATATGCTGCATCCCAACACCCGTGCGCTGCTAGAGAAAATGCTTGTTTCACTCAAAGAAAAAGGCGAAGAGGAAACCTTCGCCATGATCCGGAAGGATATATTGAAGAACGCCGGGAATTGAAAATACCGGGTCGGCCGGGTATAATAACCGCACTGACTGAAAAGGAGTATATCGGATGGGTACCTTACTGCAAAACAAAAATATTGTCATCATGGGCCTTCGAAACAAATGGAGCATCGCCTGGGGTATCGCTCAGGCGGCGGCCGGCGAAGGCGCACATCTTGTTTTTACCTGCCAGAGCGAGCGGGAAAAAGAGGAGACTGAAAAGCTGACAAGTGAGCTGGGCGAATTTCCCGTTTTTATCTGCGACATATCGGATGACGGGGATATTGGTAAGGTCTTCGAGGCCGTAAAGGAATCCTGCGGCGTTATCCACGGGCTTGTTCACGCCATTGCCCACGCCAATCCGGAGGATCTGTCGAACGATTTTGTCTGTACGTCACGGGAAGGCTTCAACCACGCGCTGGATATCAGCGTTTATTCTCTTGTCGCTGTCTGTCGGGAAGCTATGAAGCTGATGACGGAGGGCGGCAGCATACTAACCCTTACCTATATGGGCTCCGAGAAGGTATTCAGCGGTTATAATATTATGGGTGTCGCCAAAGCGGCGCTTGAATGCAGCGTCAGGTATCTGGCGTCCGATCTGGGCAGGTGCAATATCCGGGTCAACGCCATATCGGCCGGTCCCATCAAGACAATGTCGGCAAGAGGCGTCAAGAATTTCAACAGCATTCTGACCGCTGTTGACGAAAAAGCGCCCCTCGGGCGCTGTGTGACAAAAGAGGATATCGGCAGCGCCAGCCTGTTCTTCTTAAGCGACCTGTCCGCCGGCGTCACCGGTGAGACGACCCATGTGGACTGCGGCTTTAATATCATGGGCATATGAAGCGCCGTTCCGATAAGAATGAAAAACCGCCGTCAGGCGGTTTTTATGAATCAAGAATCTGATTGCGGGATGACAGGACCTTCTCAATAAAAACGCGGACGATTTCAGGGTCAAACTGGATGCTTGAGAAGCGGAGGAGCTCCTGTATGGCCTCCTCTTCTGTTTTTGCCGTTTGATATGGCCTTACGGCGGTCATGGCCTCATACGCGTCGGCCACGGCGATGATTCTGGAGTACAGGGGGATCTTATCGCCGCGCAGGCCTTCGGGATAACCTTTCCCGTCCCAGCGTTCATGGTGATACAGCACATCTTCGGCCAGCGTCACATACTCATCGACGGATTTCAGCATCTGATAACCGATCTCCGGATGGCGCCGAATAACGGCAAATTCCTCCTGCGTCAGCTTGCCCGTCTTATTGAGTATTTGCGGCGGAACCATAATCTTTCCGATGTCATGCAACGCCGCGGCGTTTTTGATGTCTCCGACTTCTTTTTTGCTGAAGTTCATCGCCCTGGCAATCGCCTCGCAGTATTGGGATACCTTTTGAGTATGGAGCTGCTCCTGTTTAAAATTGGCGTTGATGTGGTGCAGAACCATTTCAATCGTCTGGCTGCGCATTGCTTTACCGTATTTGATCTTGTCCTTATACATCAGGTTGTCGGCTGCCGTCATGACCGCCTTGATATCCTGCTCGGATGTTGTTTTTACAGCGTGGCCGACAGCCAGCGACAGGATAATAGGGTCTGGCTTCAGGTTGGACGCAGCTGCTTTGATCCGCTCCTTGATCCCTTCGGCCTGCCTGTCATCCGTATGCGGCAGAAGAATACAGAACTCGTCGCCGCCCATGCGCCCGATGATGTCGTCGGCGCGGCATACTTTTTTTATAATACCGGAAACCTTCTTGAGCAGCTTGTCGCCTGCCTCATGCCCGAAGGCGTCGTTCGTCAGCTTCAGGCCGTTGACGTCGATGACCATCAGCGTCAAGGGAATATTCCTGCCTGTATCAAGTCTCTTGATGGAGTCTTCCATGTACCTCCGGTTATATAAGCCGGTGAGGGCGTCGTGATAGCTTAAATACTCGATCTCTTTCTGTTTGATTCTTTTCTCCGTATAATCCCTGATGACGATCACAGCGCCGACAATTGCGCCCCTGCTGTTCTTGATCGGGGCGGCCCCAAGCTCAACCGGCATCTCGCGGTTGTCTTTGGAAACAAGCAGCAAACCGTTTGACAGGTCAATGATCGAGCCGGCTGCCATGACTTTCTCCAGATAATCCTCGTTTGTTTTTCTGGTGTCTTCGTATATGACCCGTAAAACATCCCGCAGCGGCGCCCCCAGCGCCTCCTCTGTTGTCCAGCCCGTAAGCTTTTCGGCAACGGGGTTCATCACCGTGATTCTGCCGCTGTCGTCGGCCGAGATGACACCGTCCCCGACGGACAGGAGCGTCATCTTAAAATGCTCTTTTTCATTATAAAGCGCCTGTTCCATCAACTTTCTCTCTGTAATGATCTCGGAGTACAGGACAAAGCCGCCGATACTGCCGTCGTTTTCATACCAGGGCCGGCACTCCCAGCGCATCCAGTTCGAAGAACCGTCGTCGTAAAAGTATTCATCCTCGTCGCAGGTGACGATCTCGCCCCTGAGAACCCGCTGATGGACCTCCCGAAGCGGCGCCGGCAGGTCCGGAAAAACGTCGTAATGATACTTCCCGATCGGATTTTCGTCTTTGACTCTGAACACGTCCATATACGGCCGGCTCACATACATGTAGTTCAGGTTCTTATCATGGACGGCGACAGCGCTTCTGTTATGCTCGATAATATAACGCATCAGATCGTGCGACTGCAAAAGGGATTGCTCCGCATTTTTCCTGTCAGTGATATCACGGATGAAGCAGACAGTGATGAGAGGGCCCGTGCTCAGAACTGCTGCCGATACTTCAACATTGTACAGGCTGCCGTCCTTCTTTTTGCCCATTGTTTCAAAAAGAGCGGTGCCTCTTTTCAGGACGGTCACTTTTGCTCTGCGTAACTCGTTATATTTGTCCGAAGGGATCAGATCACGCAGGCTCAGAGTTTTCAGATTGCTTTTAGTATATCCGGTCATTTTAAAATACGAGTCATTAGCGAAAATGATTCTGAAATCGGAATTAATAACAATAAAGCCATCCTGCGTTGTTTCCAAAACGGCTTTCAGTAAACGGCTGCTGTCGAGAAGCGACAGATTGAATTTATCTTTGTCAAAAAGCATTGTACAACCCTCTGTTATGTGAGTACCATTTCGATAAATATTGTTACAATTTCGGGATCGAACTGGCTGCCGGCGCACCGGATGAGTTCCGCAACAGCTTCTTCCTTCGTTCTTGTTTTCTGGTAGGGCCTGACTGCCGTCATTGCTTCATAAGCATCGGCCACGGCGATCATTCTGGAGTACAGAGGGATGTTTTCTCCGGCCAGTCCCTCGGGATAACCGGTCCCGTCCCAACACTCGTGATGATGCAGGACATATTCTGCCAGCATCACATGCTCGTCGACGGATTTCAGCATCTGATAGCCGATTTCAGGATGCCTCTTGATTATTGCGTATTCCTCCTGCGTCAGCTTGTCTGGTTTGCTGAGAATCTGCGGAGGGACCATGATTTTTCCGATATCATGCAGCGCCGCGGCATTTTTAATATCCGTGATTTCCTTTTTGCTCAGCCCCATCGCTTCTGCGATGGCCTCGCAATATTGGGAAACCTTCTCAGTGTGGATATGCTCCTGCTCGTAATTTGCGTTAATATGGTGGAGGACCGTATCAATTGCCTGGCTTTTCATAACCTTTCCATATTTGATTTTATCCTTGTACATCAAATTATCGGCAGCGGTCATGATGGCCTTGATGTCCTGCTCGGGGGAAGTTTTCGTGGCGTAGCCGACGGCCAGCGACAGAATAATCGGGTCCAGCTTCAGGTTAGAAGCGGCAGACTGAATTCTCTCCTTAATGCTATCCGCCTGTTGTTCATTTGTGTTGGGGAGCAGAATGCAAAACTCGTCGCCGCCCATCCGCCCGATGATATCATCGGTTCTGCATACTTTTCTGAAAATCCCGGCAACCTTTGCGAGAAGACGGTCACCCGCTTCATGCCCGAAAGCGTCGTTTGTCAGCTTCAGGCCATTGACGTCGATGACCATCAGAGTGAGCGGGATATTGCGGGCCGTATTCAGTCTTTTGATGGAGTCCTCCATATATCTCCGGTTATATAAGCCCGTGAGGGGATCGTTATAGCTTAGATACTCTATCTCCTTCTGTTTGAACCTTTTTTCAGTATAATCGCGGATGACGATCACAACACCCACGATATTCCCTTTGCTGTCTTTGATGGGGGCAGCCCCGATTTCCACAGGCGTTTCCCGGCCGTCCCGCGAAAGGAGCAGCAATCCGTTCGACAGGTCTATGATTGAGCCGGCCGCTATGACGCGCTCCAGATAACGTTCATCCGGCTTTCCTGTGTCTTCACGAATGACTCTCAGGACATCGTACAGCGGCATTCCCAGCGCGTCGGCGGACATCCACCCGGTGAGCTTCTCGGCAATCGGGTTCATGACGGTGATCGAACCTTGATTATCAGCGGATATGACGCCGTCACCGACGGACAGCAGTATTGTTTTAAACTGTTCCTTTTCATTAAAAAGCTGCTGCTTCAATTGCTTCTGCTCGGTGATAACCTCGGAATACAAAATAATGCCGCCGATTTCACCGCTGTTTTCATACCAGGGCCGGCATTCCCAGAGCATCCAGCGCTCTGTGCCGTCGCTTTCGGTGTAAAAATTCTCTGCGCTGACAACCTCGCCCTTCAGAACCCGCTGGTGCACATCCCGGTTGCTTTGAGGGAGCTCCGGGAATACCTCATAATGGTGTTTTCCGATGATTTCGACGGGGTTGACGTTAAATATCTCCGCATATGGGCGGCTGATGTACATATAATTCAAATCTTTGTCATGTATGGCAACGGCGCTTCTGTTGTGTTCAATGATATAGCGCATGAGATCATGGGAATGCAGAATGGCCTTTTCCGCATTTTTTCTATCGGTGATATCACGGATAAAGCAGATGTTGATCATGGGGTCCGTGCTGAAGCAGGTTACCGAGATTTCAACGTCGTAAATGCTGCCGTCCTTGCGTTTGCCAACCGTTTCAAAAAGGATGGCGCCTTTTTTCTTGATGGCAGCCAGCCGTTTTTCCCGCTCTCTTTCGTTGGACTGGCTGACATTATTGATATTAAGCGTCTCCAAATCCTCTTCCGAATAGCCTGTCATTTTGTAATACGCTTCGTTTGCATAGATAACATTGCCGTCGCCGTATACAATAATCACGCCGTCCTGCGTTGTATCGAGAATCGCCTTCAAAAGCCGCTCGCTTTCGAGTATTGATGCGTTATACTCCTCCTGGTCATGCTGCTGGTTTTTCAATTCGGCTGCCTGAATCGCAGAGCCTATTGAAGCCAGATTTCTGACCAGATAAGCGTACCTCAGTTCAGATTCATTCAAAGCACACACCTCAATATCGATGGGTTAAGGGAAGAAGGCTGCAGCAAATCGCCACCGCGCGAATGCAGGAACATGCATGGCAAGCAGAAGACATAGTCCTTTATAAATCAATATCGGTAAAATGAGCCAACAATTTAACAGTTATTTCATAAATCCGGCCATATAAGGCAAAAAAAGGGGGAGACAGCGCGGTTGTCCCCCATTTTTTGGCTAAACGTAGCTTCAACTAATGGCAAATGGCGTCACTGACCTTTTTCGCTGCGGCTTTTCCCTTCAGGACTTCGACAAGCTTGAGGCCAAAATCGATTGCGGCGCCGGGAGCCTGACCGAATATGAAGCGGCCGTCCTGAACGGTTTTGACATTGCCCGCCCACCGCGCGCCCGTCATACCGCCCTCCATGCCCGGGTAACAAACGGCGGTAACGCCGTTTAACAGCTCCAGCTTCCCCAGCAGCGTCGGAGCCGCGCAGATGGCGGCGATATATTTTTGATGCTCATAGGCGTATTTTATCGCCGTCACCGCAGGTGCGCTGGCGCCGATGCTGTCCACGCCGCCGCCTCCGGGGAGCACAATCATCTCCATCTCATCCAGCCGGATCTCCTCGATTCTCACATCAGCCCTGACCCCGATCCCGCTCCGCCCGGCGATCAAATCCCCATCGATACCAACGAACCGGACATCGATTTCCGCCCGGCGCATGAGATTGACCGGCGCCACGGCTTCGATCTCCTCAAAGCCTGTGCCCAGCAAAACATAAACCATTTTCATATCTCCTTTCCAATCATCAGCGTATTAGCTTTATTATATAATATTGTCATACATTTACAATGCAAAGCGTTATGCTATAATAAAAAGCGGGGGTGGGTTATGCGCGGGAAGCTGAACATACGTAAGACACTTATCCTTCTGGTGGTGCTGAATATTCTGCAGACCATGGGTGTCGTTATCGTGACGATCCGGGGCGGGCTTTATCCACTGCCGGTCCTCGTCATCATCTCTCTGGCGGGAACGCTTGTTTCCCTGCTGCTTGTTCATCCAATCCTGCTTTTGCGCATGCACCTGAAGCAGGCCGAGGAATCAATTGGCAATCTCACCGGGCTCAACAGGACGCTGCGAGCCCAGCGGCATGACTTTCTCAATCATCTGCAGGTGGTCTACAGCTTGATCGAATCGGGGGATTTTTCAGAGGCAAAAGCTTACATAGAAAAGGAATACGAGAGCGTTGAAAAGGTCAGCAGCGTTATGAGGACCAGCATCCCCGCCGTCAATGCGATACTGCAGGCAAAACGGGTCATGTGCGAGGACAGGGGCATTTCCGTCAGTATAGATGTGCGCACGACGCTCCATGAGTTACCCGTGCCTGCCTGGGAATTCTGCAGGGTTCTGGGCAATTTGATCGACAACGCCATACACGCCCTCTCCGATTCAGGCTCGAACGGGGCATTGTCCATTGAGCTTTTTGAAGATCTGTCTCAATACAGGTTTTCCGTAAAAAACAACGGGCCGGTGATACCGGATGAATTGCTGGAAAAGATATTCGAGGCAGGCTTTTCAACGAGCGAAAACGGGGACGGGATGGGGCTCCCGATATGCCACAGGATACTAACGCGCCACGGCGGTTATCTAAATGTCGTTTCGACGCCGGAACAGACCATATTCGAAGGCGGCCTGTCTAGAAAGGCGCTGAGGGTCACAGCGCTTTCGGGAAACGAAAACGACAGCTGGAGCGTCTAAATGTACTTTTCGGCAATTACCTATTGGAAAATATAATAAACAACGTTACAATAGCATCAAAGGGGGCGATGATATGCCGTTTTACGAACTCATTTCCAATATAACGGTCTGGTCGGTCATTCTTTTTGTCGTCGGCATTGTGCTGCTGGTCATAGAGCTGCATATACCCGGCTTTGGCGTTTTCGGGGTGCTTGGCGTTATCGTCCTGATCATCGATGTCTTTATTACGGCGAAGACCTTTACCCAGGGCCTCATTATGACGGCGGTGCTGTTTGTAATTGTGGTCGTGCTGATGGCTGTTCTTGCCTCGTTCGCGTCGAAAGGGCGATTGCCGAAAGGGCTGACGCTGAAGGAATCCACCAGCACTGAGCTGGGGTTCTCGGGCGCCGAGGACATGAAATACCTGATCGGCAAGACCGGTACGGCTGCAACGGTGCTGCGCCCTGTGGGCAATGTGGATTTCGACGGCGTCCGGCTGGATGTGGTCACCCGGGGCGAATATCTGGAGAGCGGTACCCCTGTGGAGGTTATCGAGGTGGAGGGCAACCGCATCGTCGTCAGAGCAGCGAAACAAGTCACTCATATATAAATCATTTAGGAGGAATGGACATTATGGCTATGCCGATCTGGTTGCTCGTCATTATCATCGCCGCAGCGTTCCTGTTTCTCGTGCTGTTTTTCAACTTTGTGCCGGTGACGCTCTGGATCAGCGCCCTGGCAGCCAACGTCAGAGTCGGTATCCTGACACTGGTGGGCATGCGGCTCCGCCGCGTCGTACCGGCGAGGATCGTCAACCCCTTGATCAAAGCCGTCAAAGCGGGTCTC
>JAAYBH010000360.1 GCA_012718935.1 Clostridiales bacterium | reverse complement strand
CGTCGCCAGGTCCTCCAGCTGCTCACAGATGGCGATTTTATACCCCTTGGCAATGAGCCGCCCGATATAGGCCTCCGCCGAATGGTGAGGCACGCCGCACATGGGGATGCGCTCGTCGGGATCCTCCGCCCGCTTGTCACGCGACGTCAGCGTGAGGTCCAGCTCCTTTGACGCCGTCAGCGCGTCATCTCCGAACATCTCGTAAAAATCACCGAGCCGGAAGAACAGAATGCAGTCGGCATTCCTTTCCTTTATTTCAAAATACTGCCGCATCATCGGCGTTATTTCGGACATTGCCGCTTCCTCCGTCGGTTTTTTGTTATTTTTTAGTATAACACAGACAAACAGGCCGTTCAATAGAGCGCTGATGCACAAATCGCCCATTTATCTATTGAGAAACGTGTCATTTTTTGATATAGTTAAAAGATATTAAGCGGAAGACCTTACATAACTGCGGAGTTGATTTATGAAATTCGTTGACTGGGTCATAAAAGGATATGACAGAGCTTCGGCTGTGAAACTCAGCCGAAGCGGCATCAATCCGCTCGTCTCCGTCTTTCTGGCGTCCCGCGGTATGACAACGGTCGAAGCAGCCGAAGGCTTTTTAAAAGACGACCTCAGCCGGGTGCACGACCCGTTCCTGCTCAAGGATATGGATATTGCCGTCGAAAGGATCAATCGGGCAATGGAAAACGGTGAGCGGATTGCCGTCTACGGGGATTACGATGTGGACGGTATGACGGCCAGCTGCCTACTTGCAAGCTTTTTCAGGGCCAGGGGCGTCGATTATGAAATCTATATACCGGGACGAATGGAAGAGGGGTACGGCGTCAACACCCCCGCTCTCGACGCCCTCTCCTCCCGCGGCGTTACCCTTATTGTCACTGTCGACTGCGGTATCACAGCCCATTGTGAAACCGCATATGCCCGACAGCTCGGTATGGATATAGTCATTACCGACCACCACGAGTGCAAGGAATATCTCCCTCCCGCCCTTGCCGTCATCGACCCAAAAAGGAAGGACTGCCCCTACCCCAACAAGGTTCTGGCCGGCGTCGGCGTCGCCTTCAAGCTGATCTGCGCCCTTGAAAGTACATCGGATATCGAGAGCCTACTCCTTCAATACGGAGATTTTGTCGCTTTAGGTACGATCGCTGACGTGATGCCCGTCATTGGAGAGAACCGCCTTTTGATCCGCCACGGTCTCACGGCGCTCAACACGAAGAGCCGCCCCGGGCTCAGACGGCTGATGCGCGAAACCTGTATTGAAAGGCGCGACATCAACACCTCCGCCATCGGCTATGCCCTGTCGCCGCGGCTCAATGCGGCCGGGAGGATGGGGCGTACTTCTCTGACGATTGATCTGCTTCTGACCGAAAGTGAAGAGGAAGCCGATCATCTGACAGCCGAGCTTTGCTGTCTCAACAGCGAGCGCCGTCAGCTGGAATCCGCTATCTTTGATGAAGCCTATGCTTCACTTTTGGAGAACCCTCCCAGAGGGCCCATCGTCTTGTCGCAGCGCGGATGGCACCAGGGTGTGATGGGCATCGTCGCAGCCCGTATCGCCGAGCAGTTTTTATTTCCCGTTATCATGATCTGCATCGACGAAGACGGCGTCGGCCGGGGCTCCTGCCGAAGCTTCGGCACCTTCCGCATGTATTCGGCTTTGGAACGGTGTCAGGATCTGCTGGAGAATTTCGGCGGCCATGAAATGGCCGCCGGGCTGACAATCGCCGCTGTCAATATTGAAGAATTCAACCGGAGAATCTTTGATTATTACCACGAAACCATTAAGATACCGGCGGTGCCGACGCTTCGGATTGATTTTGAGGTGATCAAGCCGGATCTCCTGTCCCTTGAAAATGTAACGGCACTGGAGAAAACCGAGCCCTTCGGCAACAGCCATCCGCCGCCCTTCCTGTGCATAAAAGGCGCTGTTTTGAATTCCATTATTCCAGTCGCTGCGGGAAAACACACAAAACTGCGTATACTAAAGTCCGGAAAAAGCTTTGACTGCATCTGCTTCGGCCGGCCGGCCGAGGAACTGGGTGTCACGGAAGGCCAGCTGATTGATCTGGCGTTTGAGCCCGTTGTCAATGAATACCGCGGGTGGCGGAATGTCCAGCTGCACGTTATTGATCTGCGCGCGCATAACGGCCAGTAAAGCATATGGAGCAGTTTTCTATGGAAGCGGTCATGGAAAAATACGCCCGGTTTGAGGCGGTTATAAATGAAAACAATCCCGCTGCCGATCTCACGCGCATACGGGCCGCTTTTGATTTTGCGTCAGCCGCGCATAAAAACCAGCGCCGCAAGGACGGTTCTCCCTTTGTCTCCCACCCCCTGGCCGCCGCGGAAATCGTAGCTGAAATGGGTCTTGATGAGGAAGCGATCATCGCGGCGCTTCTGCACGACTGTATCGAGGACACGGGCGCGACACATGAGGAAATTGCCAAACGCTTCGGTTCCAGCGTGGCGGAGATCGTCGAGGGCGTCACAAAGCTGACCCGGGTCCAATATACCAGCAAAGAAGAAGAGCAGATGGAAAATCTGCGGAAGATGCTTCTGGCAATGGCCAAGGATATCCGCGTTATCATCATCAAAATGGCAGACCGGCTGCATAACATGCGCACCATGGAGTATCAGACGCCGGAAAAGCAGGCGGAAAAAGCCCTCGAGACGATGGAGATCTACGCACCGATCGCCCACCGGCTCGGCATGCAGAAAATCAAGTGGGAGCTGGAAGACCGGTCTATCTTTTACCTGGACCCGATCGGATACGCGGAGATCAAGGAAGGCCTCCGCCGGGTCATGAGCACCAACGAGACATTTATCGACAATATACAGAATAAAATCAACGAACGCCTGCAGGAAAACGGCATTGCCTGCGATGTTTACGGGCGCGTCAAGCATATCTACAGTATTTACAGAAAAATGTACAGCCAGAACAAGACGCTCTCGGAGGTCCTGGACCTTTATGCTTTCCGCGTCATCGTCGGCGATATCGCCGACTGTTATAATGTTCTGGGGAACATCCACGAGATGTTCCGGCCGATACCGGGTCATTTTAAGGATTATATCGGGACGCCGAAGCCGAATATGTACCAGAGCCTCCACACGACGGTCATCGGCAGCGACGGCATCCCCTTTGAGGTACAGATCCGAACCTGGGACATGCACCATACGGCGGAATACGGCATCGCCGCCCACTGGAAATACAAGGAGGGTATCAGCGGCCGGTTTGCCGACGAGGAAAAGTTCGCGTGGGTCCGGCGTCTTCTGGAATCACAGCAGGACAGCGATGCCCAGGATTTTTTCCAGGACCTGAAGATCGATATGTTCTCCGACGAGGTCTTCGTCTTCACCCCCCGGGGCGACGTCATTAATCTCCCGGCAGGAGCCACACCCATCGACT
>JAAYBH010000359.1 GCA_012718935.1 Clostridiales bacterium | reverse complement strand
AGAAGAGAAAGCTCATCCGCGCCTTCAAGGCCGCCGGCCATACTGTCGCCATGACGGGCGACGGCGTCAACGACGTTCTGGCCCTCAAGGACGCCGACTGCAGTATCGCGATGGCTTCCGGCAGCGATATTGCCTGCCAGGTCTCGCAGCTTGTCCTGATGGATTCGAATTTTGCCGCCATGCCCTCCGTTGTGGGAGAAGGCCGCCGTGTCATCAACAACATCGAGCGCTCGGCCTCGCTGTTTCTCGTCAAGAATATCTTTTCCTTCGCCCTGACGCTGACGGCCTTGATTTTCGCCCTCGGTTATCCCATCACGCCGTCGCAGCTGTCGCTGTTCAACATTACGATCATCGGTATCCCCTCCTTTATCCTCGCCATGGAGCCCAACACGAATCTTGTACGGGGCAGGTTTTTGAAGAATGTCCTGTACCGGGCTCTGCCCGCCGGCGTCACTGACTATCTGGCAATGCTCGGCGCCATCCTTATCAGCTCCCATTTTGCCATTCCGGCGGCGGAGATGTCCACAATGACCACCATTATCATCGGGGCGATCGGCTTTATGATGCTCTACAGGATCAGCCGTCCACTCAACTCTCTTCGCCTTGCGCTGATCATCACCATGATCGTGCTATTCGCCGTGGGCGGCTTCTTCCTCACCGACCTCTTCACGTTGTCGCCGCTCTCGCCGATTGCCATTAAGATGACCATTGCGATCATCGCGCTGGCGGTTCCGGTTATGACGCTTCTGGCGATGTTCACAAGGAAGCTCGAGCTCCGCGGGAACAGGCAGCGGCGCCGGAAATAGACGAACTTGCTTTACACCGGCTGATATGTTAATGTAAAATCATTCTAAAAAAAAGGACGGAACCCTCATGTTCAAACGCGATACGTACCGCACGCCGAAGCAGCGCGCCGATAAGGCAAAGTTGAACATCGCCGCTCGTCTGGGCGGCAGCGGACTGCTGATTTATTTCGTGGTTCAGCTGCTGACAGCTCCCGCGGAGGATCGGCCTGATGCGACAACGGCGACAATCGTCTCGGTCATTTTTCTGCTCGTCTCAGCCTTTGTTATCTTTTTAACAGTTTACGATCTTATCATTGGAATCAGGACCGGCCGCTTCAAGGCGTCGACCTACGAGGAGATGGAATTGGCCGAGCTCATTGAGTCAAAGGATAACGAGGTATCCTGCAACCTGCAGGAAGCGCCCGGCGAAGCGGACGATGAGCGCGCGGCTGAGGAAAACGAAGAGGAGAACTCGGATTAAAGTGGATTCCTGAATATAACTTAATATCTTAATAACTTAAAAGATTCTTAGGTTTGGCACTTACCCTGATCTCCCGCCCGAAAGAATCTTTTTTAAGATTGGTATGTTTGAATGGCAGATATCAAAAAGAATACGATTTTTACCGTGACCATCGAAGGTTATACGCATGAGGGGGACGGAGTGGCGCACATTGAAGGCCGCGTCGTCTTTGTTAAGGGCGCCCTCAAGGGCGAGCAATGTGAAATCAAGGTCCTGAAGGACAGTAAGAACATCATCTACGCCAGGATGGAAAAGCTTCTGGCACCGTCACCGTCGAGAATCGCGCCGCTGTGCCCGAATTTCGGAAAATGCGGCGGCTGCGACCTCCTGCATATGGATTATGCGGAGGAGCTCCGGCTGAAGCTTCGCCGCGTCGAGGACGCGCTGCGCCGCATCGGCGGCCTTGACGTGAAGGTGACCGGGATCACCGGCGCCGATTCCATTGAAAATTACCGCAACAAGGCCATATATGCCGTCGGCAAAAGGGAAGGCCGGACCGTCACCGGCTTTTTCAGGGAGCGCAGCCATGACATCGTCCCCACGGAGAAATGCCTCATTCAGGCCGATGTGTCCGACAGGGCGTCCGCCGCTGTCCGGCGATGGATGGACCGGTACTATATTCCGGCCTACAACGAGGAGCTCCGAAGCGGCGTCGTCCGGCATGTTTTCTGCCGCTATGCCTATGCCACAAAAAAAGCCCTGGTGACGCTTGTATCCAACGAGAAGAACCTCACCCACCCCGAAGCGCTTATTGAGGAGATCCGCCGCCAATGCCCCGAGGCGGCCGGCGTTGTTCTCAACGTCAACAAAACACGCGGGAACACAGTTCTGGCTGGTGAATTCTCAACGCTCTGGGGCGACGATTTCATCGTGGACGAGCTTAACGGTCTCAAATTCAAGCTGTCGCCGCGCTCGTTTTACCAGATCAACAGCGCCCAGGCTGAAAAGCTCTATGGCAAAGCACTTGAATACGCCGCTCTGTCAGGCACGGAGACCGTATTGGACCTCTACTGCGGCACCGGCACGATCACGCTCATTATGGCGGGCAGGGCCAAACACGCCGTCGGCGCCGAAATCGTCGAGGCCGCCATCTCCGACGCCTGGGAAAACGCCGCTTTAAACGGGATTCAAAACGTCGACTTCATCTGCGCCGACGCGGGCGACGCCGCCCGGGAGCTTGAAACCAAGGGTGTGTTACCCGACGTCATCGTCGTCGATCCCCCGCGCAAAGGCCTCTCCCCCGCCGTCATCGACACCATCTCCGCCCTCTCCCCCGCCCGCGTCGTCTACGTCTCCTGCGACCCCGCCACCCTTGCCAGGGACTTGAAGATATTCGAGACAAAAGGATTTAAAGCGATGGAAGCGACAGCATTTGATATGTTCCCCAGGTGCGCGCATGTCGAGACGGTAGTCTTAATGTCAAGGGCGGAGAAATAAGTGTGTGGAAAGTCCAGTAATACTGGGCTTTTCGAGGTCTGAGAGTAAAAATCCAGTGTGTGAAAATCGCAAAAACATCGCTTCGTGGGAACAAGTCCAAAGGCATGATTTTGAAAGCGACAGAGCGATTTAGATGTCAGTGCTTGACGAGTGGTCGATTTAGATAACATGGATTAACGAGTGGTCGATTTGGATGTTTTTTTGATT
>JAAYBH010000358.1 GCA_012718935.1 Clostridiales bacterium | reverse complement strand
GGCTGGGGCTTTTATGCTGTCCCGCCGCTCCTTATTGCCTGCGCCGTCATCCTGACGTTTCACAGGGGCAGACCGGTACGCTTCAGGGTTTTCTGCACGCTGATGCTCTCCGTTGCCATCGGCGCCATTGCCCACCTCTATTTCAGCAAAACAACCTACACATTATCCTTTCCTATGATTAAAGAGCTTTGGACGGCGGGCGTTGCGTCCAAAAGCGGGGGAGCCGTCGCCGGGACGCTCACAGAGCTATTCACATACCTCTTCAGCCGGGTCGGCGCTTATATCGTCCTGATATGCGCCATTATATTTTTCCTGCTTATTTCGCTCAATCAGACAATCGCCGGCATCGTCGACGCTTACAGACGCCGTCCCAGGTATGAGCCGGAAGAAGCGCCTGTTATTGAGCCGGAGACTTTCCATAATCAGCCGACGGCAGCAAAGAAGTCTGCAAAAAAAATGATCGACATTCCGTTGGATGAGCCGGACCCAAAAAGCATAACCGGGCCGCTTAAGGCAAAAAAGCAGTCTTCTTTTTTTAATGCGCAGCCGAATGTCAAAACGCCGGATGAAGTTCTGGCGGAGAGCTCCGGCGACAGGACAGCATCAAACCCGGAGGAAGAGCCGGCACTTAAGGATATACCGCTTGATATTCCGTTTATGGAAAAGAAGCCTGAGAAGGCCGCAGAAAAGCAGCAGCTGGAGAAGAAAGCCGATCCCGTACCCGAAGCACTTAAGACAGCGCCGTTCAAAACGGATCAGGAGCGGGGAAAATCAGCCTATACATACCCGCACCTGGAGCTGCTGACCTCAGGCCCCTCCGGCCGTGTCGACGGTACGGAAGAGGTCCGCCTGAATATAGAGCGGCTGGAGGCGGCATTCAGAAGCTTTGGTATCAATGTGAAGATATCCAGCTATACCCGCGGCCCGACGGTCACCCGATACGAGGGGGAACTGGAAGCCGGCGTGAAGCTCAACCGCCTGACGAGTCTTGCTGACGACATCGCACTGTCGCTGGGCGCCAGCGGCG
Source organism: Clostridiales bacterium (assembly GCA_012718935.1). GTDB lineage: Bacteria > Bacillota > Clostridia > Oscillospirales > Oscillospiraceae > Sporobacter. Next base: position 3,084 of record JAAYBH010000358.1, on the reverse strand, counting down.
TGCGCATCGCAGCCATGCCCAATAAAATTTCGACGGTCGGCATCGAGGTGCCGAACAAGCTTGTCAGTAAAGTGCATCTGCGCGACATTATCGACTCTCCGGAATTCAAAAACGCGTCGTCGCGCCTCACCTTTGCCGTCGGTAAAAACATCGGCGGCGAGGCGATCGTCGGCGATATCTCCAAGCTGCCGCACATGCTGGTGGCCGGCACGACCGGCTCCGGAAAATCCGTCTGCCTCAACTCTCTCATATTAAGCATTCTCTACAAGGCGACGCCGGATGAGGTGCGCTTCATTATGATCGATCCGAAAATGGTGGAGTTCCGCGTCTATAACGGTATCCCGCATCTTCTGGTGCCCGTCGTCACCGATGTGAAGAAAGCTGCCGGCGCGCTCCAGTGGGCCGTTGTTGAAATGATGAAGCGCTACAGGATATTCTCCGAGGCAAACGCCAGGGATCTGGATAGCTACAACAAGCTGACGCTCAAATCGGGTGAGGGGGAGACCCTCCCGCAGATTGTGGTGGTTATCGACGAGCTGGCTGATCTGATGCTGACAGCCGCCAAAGAGGTGGAGGAGTCTGTCTGCCGTGTCGCCCAGATGGGGCGTGCTGCCGGCGTGCATCTCATCATCGCTACCCAGAGCCCCCGCGCGGATGTTATCACAGGCCTCATGAAAGCCAACATCCCGTCGCGCATCTCGCTGAAGGTATCAAGCGCCCTTGAATCGCGCATCATACTGGACGCCGGCGGAAACGCGGATAAGCTGGTGGGCAACGGCGATATGCTGTACGCCCCTATCGGCGTCAATAAGCCAATCCGCGTCCAGGGGACCTGGGTCTCCGACGGCGAACGAGAAAAGGTTGTCGAATTTATCAAGAAAAGCTCCGAGACACAGTATAACGAAGAGGTCATCCACCAGATCGATAAAGCCGCGGAAGAGAAATCCTCGGACGGCAAGGGCGAGGACGATGCCGAAAACGCCGCCGATTATGACGAGCTGCTGCCCCAGGCTGTCGAAGTCATCTTCGAATCGGGACAGGCCTCCGTCTCGATGCTGCAGCGCCGCCTGAAGCTGGGCTATTCCCGAGCCGCCCGCATCGTCGACCAGATGGAGCAGCTCAAAATAGTCGGTCCCTTCGAAGGCTCCAAACCGCGCCAGCTCCTCATCAACAGAGCCCAGTGGCACGAGATGCAGTTCATCCACGGCACCGCGCCCATCGGCAGCGCCATTCCTGAGCAGCAGGAAATACCGGAGGCGGAGGAAGACGAATAGGGGCCACGCCGTAAAACCGTACCCGAAAGGAAATATATATGGAAATCGACAAGACATGGTTTGACGATATGGAAGCGAAAATCCCGAAGGGGAACGTCCGGACGCGGTTTGCGCCCAGCCCGACGGGTTATATGCACGTGGGCGGCCTGCGCACGGCCCTTTACGCCTACCTGATTTCAAAAAAGGCCGGCGGGACCTTTATTCTCCGCATCGAGGATACGGACCAGAGCCGCTTTGTCGGGGATGCGACGGACATTATTATCAGGACGTTGAAAGGCGTCGGACTTGATTACGACGAGGGCCCCGATATCGGCGGGCCGGTCGAGCCGTATATTCAGACACAGCGCAAGCCGCTTTATCGCCCATACGCCGAATTGCTTTGCGAAAAAGGCGCGGCTTATTATTGCTTCTGCCAGCATGTCGAACACGACGAGCGGGATCACGAGGAGCTGGGCGTTGTGGCTGAGGCCGAGGACCCGTGCAGGAATCTGACCTATGAGGCGTCCAAACGCCGGGCCGACTCCGGCGACAGCCACGTCATCCGCATGAAAACGCCGCGCACGGGGACCACATCATTTCATGACGAAATCTTCGGCATCATCACTGTCGAGAACAAGACGCTGGACGATATGGTCCTCATGAAGTCCGACAATCTGCCGACATACAATTTCGCAAATGTCATTGACGATCACTTGATGGGGATCACCCATGTTGTCCGCGGTACGGAGTATTTGCCCTCGGCGCCGAAATACAACATCCTGTACGACGCGTTCGGTTGGGAGAAGCCGAATTATGTGACGGTCTCGCTCATCATGCGCGACGCACAGCACAAGCTCTCGAAGCGGCGCGGCGATCCGACTTACGAGGATTTGCTGACCGAGGGTTATCTGCCGGAAGCGGTGCTGAACTACGTGGCGCTTCTGGGCTGGAGTCCCGGCGGGGAGCGCGAGCTCTTTACGCTTCCGGAGCTAGTGGAGACATTCGACATCAAGGGGATATCCAAGTCGCCCGCTATCTTTGACAAGGAGAAGCTCACCTATTTCAACAGCGAATATATTCGTACACTCCCGCCCGGGAGATTTGCCGCGCTAGCGGAGCCGTATATCAGGCAGGCCGTCAAAAACCTCGCCCTGGACGCCGGTGAAATTGCCGAGCTTCTGCAGCCGCGCTGCGAGAAGCTGAAGGATATCCCGGAAAAAATTGATTTCTTTGACACGCTGCCGGAATATGATACGGAGCTCTACGTGCATAAGAAATCAAAAACCGACAAGGCCATATCGCTGCGGATGCTGAACGCCGTTCTGCCCGTTCTGAAATCGCTGCCCGAATGGACGCAGGAGGCGATTCACGACGCCCTGATCGGACTGGCCGAAAAGCTGGAAACGAAAAACGCGACGCTCATGTGGCCGCTTCGAATTGCGGCAGCCGGAAAAGCAGTGACGCCCGGCGGCGCCGTTGAAATCTGCCGCATCCTCGGCAGAGAGGAGTCGCTTTTGAGAATTGAAACCGGCATAAAAAAACTGAAGGAGGGATAGGCCTGATATGAATAAAAACGTTAAAAAGACGCTCCTGTTCGTGGCCATACTGATTTTGGTCATTGTGATCATATCGGCTGTTTATCTTCTGCTGCTGGCGCCGGGCGGTGACAACGGCGAAACGCCTACACCTTCCGGGTCCGTTTCGGCGACGGTTTCGCCGTCTCCGTCCGAATCGGCCGCCGTACAGTCAGAAACGCCGTCACCGGCGATTGAATGGTATACCCGTGAGGAAACGGCGGACGGAACGATTTTTCATGCAACCGTCCCGGGCG
>JAAYBH010000357.1 GCA_012718935.1 Clostridiales bacterium | reverse complement strand
CTCCCTATTCATCAGGTGATTTCCCGTAGGGGGCGATGCCAAGAGACTCGCCCACGAGTCTCTTTCGCACCCCATTAGTCTTATGTGAGGAACGACGGCCCGATGTGGGCATCGGGCCCTACGAAACTATTCATTGTTCATTACTAACAAGCCAACCCTCAAGGCAGACGCCCGTTGCGTTATCGATCTTCCTGGCGAAGGCTTCTGGATAATCGCGCTTCCAGCCTTCCATCTCCTCGTCGGTGACCTTCTGGACTTCGACGAGAAAGCTCGAGGTTGCCATCCCTGTGGCGTGCTTTGACGTCATATTTGTCGGCGTGATGCAGTTGATGGCGCCGCCCCGGTCCAGCACGCCGGGAATGATGGGGTCAAGCCGCGCCCCGTGATCCACATAACAGGTATTCGGAATGAGACGCTCTGTGACATATGCCCCGCACAGGACGATGCCGCGCTCGTTGAAGACCTTGACGATGTCGCCATGCCGGATGCCGCGTTTTTCAGCCTCGGCGGGACTCAGCCACACGGGCTCGTACTGGTAGCCGTCTTTCCCGCGGATCTTCATCGTCTCCACCTCGCGGTTCCAGATGATGTCGTCGCACTGGGCGTGCATCCGCCAGCGCCCGTGATTGGACATGCAGAGGAGTGGATATTTTTTCGTGCGTTCGCTGGAGAGGCGCTCGTCGTGGGACTCGCCCTTTTCGATCCACTTGGGGACGGGCGGGCGCTCCGGATCGTCGGGCATGAATCGCTCAATATGGGTTGATGAGAATTCCAAAAGCCCTGTCGGCGTCTCAAGCGGGTTTTTCTGCGGATCGTTGAAGAACCCGATAAGCCCGACCGGCAGCTTCTGCGCGTCCGGCTTGCACGGAAGGATATATATCTTCTTTTTCTCGAATTCCTCCCAGGACATGCGCTCTTCGCAGCCGGAGGCCTTGTAGAAGAGACGTACCCGTTCTTCCTCCGACATGTTGCCGGTATAAGCGTCGTAGTATTCCTTACCCAGCTTTTCGGCGACCTTCGCGCAGACGTCAAAATCCGACAGCGATTCGCCGACAGGCGGACAGCACGGTTCTTCCTTGTATATGGAGATAAAAGCGCCGCTCGACAGGTCGTTGCCCAGGTCGTGCATCTCGTGTTTTGTCACGACCGGTAAAATAATGTCGGCAAAATAACAGTCGTTTTCGAGCCACGGGTGCTGCGCGACGATACATTCTATATCGGGGTGCTGCATTGCACGCTGGGTCATGTGTCCGTCGTTCCAGCAGGTGACCTGGCACGGGGCATCCGTCCAGATCATATGGAGCTTCGAGCAGCCGTCACGCGGGTAGACGATCTTTTCAAACTGATAATCGCTTGTGGGCAGACGGCAGTTCTGGGCGTTCGGGATCTGGCTGGAGGAGAAGCACTGCAGACCGTACCACTCGGCGTGGCCGTCCAGTATGGCCTTGTGGATCAGGACACGCGGTATAAACTGCTGCGGCGCGGGGAACTGACGGAAAAGCTCGATCAGCTCGGGCGCGCGCTTCGCCTGTTCGGGACTGAGCGTAAAGCGCTTCATATTGATGGATGGGTCGACGTCCCCTTCGACGGGACGCAGCGGATCGGCGATATGCGGAACGGCCGGCATGAACTCGCCCTGGTAGGGCAGCGGGAAATCCTTGTTCCAGAGGTTGAACTCGATCATTTTGGCCTGATGGACGCCGGGGCCGCCAAGACCCTGCATACCGAGCAGCATGACTTCCAGCCGCGCCGGCTCCGTGGCGTACGGCCCGCGGATATAGCCGCCGCCGTTGGAGTGGCAGATGGACGTTATTTTTTTGGCCCAGTCCCGGGCAAACGCCTTGATCGTCCACTCGGGGACGCTGCATTTTTCGCTTGCCCATGCGGGTGTTTTGGGAATGCCGTCCTCGCGGCCCAATACGTAATCCTCGAACTTTTCGAAGCCGTAGGAATGGGTTGCGATATAATCTTTTTTATATGTACCCTCGGTCAGCCAGACGTATGCGATGGCTAGTTGAAATGCCGCGTCGGTACCCGGCAGGACAGGGATCCACTTGTCGGCGTGGATGGCGGCGCCGTAGTTGAGGTCGGGGCAGACATAGATGCTCCTGATGCCGATCTTTGAAAACCAGGAGCAGAGCCGTGACGGCAGCTGACTCACGACACCCAAAGGCGTCGTCTCGGGATCGCAGCCCCAGAAGAGCAGCATTTCCGAATGCCTGGCGATATCCGGGTAGAGATTCGTCATCGGCATCATCTCGCCGACGGGCTCACAGCCCCAGACATGCTTGGCGCCCCAGAACCAGCCCTCCCAGCTGTCCATGTTGCGCATCTGCAGGGTGTAACCGCCCATCAGGGAGAGAAGCCTGTTGGGGCAGCCGTGGCTGGGGGCGACATGCTTGCCCTCGCCGTGCATGTCCGCCTGGCATAAAACGGCTTCGGGGCCATATGTCTCTTTAATCCGCACAAGCTCGTCGGCAACAAGCTGCGCCGCTTCGTCCCAGGAGATACGCACGTAGCCGGATTTACCCCTGTTCTGCGGATTCCGTTCGCCGTTGGGATCCCAATCGACGCGCTTGAGGGGGTACCGCACGCGGTTTTTTGAATAGACGCGCGACTTGTAGCCGAGACCGAACGGTGTGATCGTCACGCGGTCGGGCGCCATGAACGTATCGCCCCGCGCTTCGATTTTCCAGGGGTTGCAGTACTTGTCCGTGTAATCCTTGTCATAGTGATAGGGCCTGATACGGATGATCCTGTCGTTGTTAGAATCGACAAGGCATGGCCCGCCGCTCTCCGGCCCCATCAGGCTGAAGCTGATGATATTTTGTTTGTCGGGTTTAAATTTCTTGTGCATAGACACCTCCTGACCCGCCGGGGAAAATTCTTTACTTTGTTATGATTACATATATAGTAATATACATGAGATCGAATGGAAATGGAAACTATTTCAGCACATTCTGTCACAGCCTCCTGGTTGTCACAAGCCCAACATGGCGGGTGTTATCCATATTTTGATGTGAGAGCGCATGTAAAGATCAGAGCAATATACTTGACATTGGTATCATCCCAAGGTTTATAATAATGTGTAAACTTGCGGCAGCCGGCTGGACAGCGTAAGGGCCGGCTGATACAATGAATGACCAGAGTTATAAATTTGTGCGCAAAGAAATAACAGGAGGAGTGAAAAGAATTTGGTAAAGGTGTATACAAACCTGACCACCGGAGGCCCCATCTCCGTTTATGTGGAAGACGGCAAAATTATCCGTATCCGCCCGCTGCAGGTTCCGGAGGCGGATTATCCAAAGGCATGGACAGTCGTCGACAGAAACGGGAAAAAGTATAGCCCCCCCAAAGCAATGCGCATTTCGCAGAATATATTGGCGGAGCGCAACAGGCTCTATTCGGAGGATCGCATTCTTTATCCGATGAAGAGGGTCGACTGGGACCCAAATGGTGAAAGAAATCCGCAAAACCGCGGCAAGAGCGGCTATGAGAGAATCACGTGGGATGAGGCGACAACAATTATCGCAAGCGAGATCAAACGGCTTGTGAAGTTCAACGCGGACGGAACAGTGGACGGCCATCAGATCACGGCCATCACAAGCTCCCATCACAACTGGGGCATCGTCGGCTACAAGATGGCGCCGTTCGGACGCTTCTTCGGCATGCTCGGCTATACGCCCATTCTGGACAACCCCGACTCGTGGGAAGGCTGGATGTGGGGCGCGCCGCACATGTGGGGCTTCTACTGGCGCCTCGGCCAGCCCGAGCAGTTTGACCTTCTGCAGGATGCCATGAAGCACACCGACATGATCGTCTTCTGGTCCAACGACCCGGATTCCACTCACGGTATTTATTCCGGGCAGGAATCCAACATCTGGCGCGTCTGGCTGAAGGAAATGGGCGTCAAGTGCGTCTTTATAGACCCCTTCTACAACTATACCAACGCCGTCATGGACGGCACCTGGTTCGCCCCGCGCCCGGGCACCGACACGGCGCTGGCCGCTGCCATCGCCTACACCTGGTTTGAGGACGATACCTACGACCACGACTATGTCGAGCGCAAGACCGTCGGCATTGATGAATTCCGCGACTATATCATGGGCAAGGAAGACGGCATCCCGAAGACACCGGAATGGGCTGGCGAAAAGACCGGCATTCCCGCGCGGCGCATCCGTGCTCTGGCCAAGGAGTGGGCCTCAAAGAAGGTCGCTCTGGCCGGCGGCGTCCGCGGCGGCGAAGGCTCGGCCTGCCGCACAGCCTACGGTACGGAGGAAGCCCGCTACCTCATCGCCCTTTCCGCCATGCAGGGCTTCGGCAAGCCCGGTGTCTCCATCTGGGGAACGACGATGGGTGCGCCCGTCGACTACACCTGGTTCCCCGGTTATGCGGAGCCGCATTCGCAGATGGGCAAATCCCCCGTCGCGAAGAACAAGCTCGCAATGACAAACCCCAACAAGCAGCGCCTGTACCGCCTGACGTTCCCCGAAGCCATCCTGGAAGGCAAGGACGCCTTTATCGGCGACGGCTTCTGCGGCCAGTCCATCGAGCAGCAGTTCAATAAGCACGAGTATCCCATCGAGGGCAATGTGAAGATGTTCTGGCGTTACGGCGGCAGCTTCTTCGGCACGATGACCGACACGAACAAGTGGGCGAAGATGTATCAGAACGACGGCCCTTACGCCCTCGAGTGCGTCATCAACCAGGACTGCTGGTTCGGCGGTGAGACAAAATATGCCGACATCATCCTGCCGGCCTGCACGAACCTCGAGAGAAACGATTTGGGCGAGTGGTCCGTCGGCGGCGGCTATACGACCCACGCCGAGATCGGCAACAACTGGCGGGTCATCGTCCGCGAGATGAAATGCGTTGAGCCGCTTGGCGAATCAAAATCCGACTATGAGATTTTTACCCTTGTGGCCGAAAAACTCGGCATGGGCGAGCTCTACACCGAAGGCAAGACCGAGGACGATTGGGCGGAAGGCTACTGGAACCTCTCGGAGCTCTCGAAGCGCATGAGCTGGGAAGAGTTCTGCAAGAAGGGCTACTTCATCGTTCCCGTCCCCGAGGATTACGAGGAGCACCCTGCGTTCCGCTGGTATTACGAGGACAGGGACTGCGACACGCAGGACTACCTCAACCCGAAGATCAAGGCAGTCAACAACATGAATTCAATGGAGCCCACCGGCCGTTCCAAGGAGCTTGGCACCTACTCCGGCAAGATTGAGTTCGCCAGCAATTCGCTCAAAAAGCTGTCGCCCGACGACGACGAGCGCCCGCCTGTACCGAAATATATCCCCAGCTGGGAGGGCCACGAGACGGAGCTGTACAATAAGTACCCGCTTCAGATCATCTCTCCGCACCCGCGCTTTTCCTTCCATACGCATTACGACAAGCACACCAGCTGGCTGGACGAAATCCCCGTCCACCGTGTCCAGAAGGACGGCTACGCTTACTGGCCGGCGCGCATCAACCCGAAGGACGCGCAGGCCCGCGGCATCAAGAACGGCGATCTGATTGAGCTTTATAACGACCGCGGCAGCGTCGTCTGCATCGCGGACGTCACACACCGCGTACCTGTCGGCGTGATGCACAGCTACGGCTGCTCGGCCAAGTACGATCCGGTCGTCCCCGTGCCCGGTGCCACCGACAGAGGCGGCTGCATCAATCTCTTGACGAACGGCAGGATGCTGTCCAAGAACGCGCCCGGCATGGCACCGAACTCCTGCCTCATTGAGTGCAGAACATGGGAGGGCTGAAAATGGCCAGATTAGGATTTGTATATAACGTCGAGCGCTGCAACGGCTGCTTCTCCTGCTTCCTTGCGTGCAAGGACGAATTTACGGGCAACGACCATTTGCCCACCGCCGCCGCAACCTGCGAAGGCGTCAATCTCAAAAAGGTCAACGAGATCGAGTACGGTACCGACAACAAGGTGAAGGTGGATTATACGCATTCGATCTGCCAGCAGTGCGGCAATCCTCCCTGCATGAATAAATTCCCGGATCAGATTTCCAAAAGGAAAGACGGTATCGTCATCATCGATCCGATGAAGGCCAAGGGAATGAAGGAAATCGTCGATTCCTGCCCCTACGGCGCCATTGTCTGGAACGAGAAGGCCAACCTGCCCCAGAAATGCACCATGTGCGCGCATATGCTGGACGCCGGCGAGAAGACAACCCGCTGCAGCGAGTGCTGCCCCAACCAGGCTCAGCTCTTCGGCGACCTGGACGACCCGAAATCGGAGATCGCTATCTATGTGAAGGAGCACGCTCCCGAGCTGGAGCAGCTCCATCCGGAGTACGGCACCCAGCCGAACGTCTACTACAGGAACCTGCCGAAGCCCTTTATCTGCGGTGAGGTCATCTGCGGCGACACCGGCGAATGCCTCAAGGGCGCCAAGGTCACCTGTGTCTGCGACAGCTGCGGCAAGAAGAGCGAAACCGCGACAGACTTCCTGGGCGATTTCGAGTTCAGATTCCTGCCGATAAACGAGACCTTTACCGTCACGGCGGAAGCCCCGGGCTACAAAGCCGCCGTGTACTCAGCGAAAACCCACGGCTCAGTCAATCTCGGCGAGATCGTGCTGGCAAAAGTTTGAAAGACTTATGGTTCCGGGCCGCAGAACGCGGCCCGGATTTCCCCGTCGCGTTCATATATACAATTTGAAAACGAACCTTGGCGCCGGCATACGCCGGCCGCTGTGGATTTTTTAGAAGGAAGTCAGAGAAGTTATGCTGAAAGAAATGAGAGAAGTCGTTATCGTCGACGGGTGCCGCACGGCTGTCGGCAGTATGGGCGGGGCTTTGAAGCCGCTGCACGCCATTGATCTGGCCGAAACAGTCCTTAAGGGCACCTTGGAACGCACCGGTATCGATCCCAAGGAGATCGACGAGGTTATACTGGGCCAATGCCGCCAGACCTCGGACGAGCCCAACATCGCCCGTGTTGCCGCGCTGCGCGTCGGCATCCCCGATATGGTCCCCGCGTACACCGTCATGCGCCAGTGCGCTTCCGCCATGACCGCCGTCCAGAACGGTGCGATGGAAGTTATGACCGGTCATGCCGACGTCGTCCTCGCGGGTGGCACCGAGAGCATGTCCAACGCTGTGTTTTACCTGCGTGATGCCCGTTGGGGCGTCGGCACCGGTAATGTGGAGTTTATCGACGCTCTGACCGAGGGTCAATACCAGAGCCAGCCACAGGAGATATACGGCCGCTACAACATGGGCGCCACCGCGGAGAATGTGGCGCTTGAATTGGGAATCACACGCCAAGAGCAGGACGAGTTTTCCCTGACAAGTCAGAAACGTGCCATCGCCGCTATCGATGCGGGTCGCTTCAAGGAAGAGATCGTTCCCGTCATTGTTCCCCAGGGACGTAAAAACCCCCCTGTCGTGTTCGATACCGATGAGTTTCCAAAGCGCGACACAAGCATGGAGCTCATGGCAAAGCTGAAGCCCTGCTTCAATATCAAGAAGGATGATAAGGACAGGCTGTGGAACGACAATGCCCTCACGGGAACCGTTACCGCGGCCTCCTCCTCCGGCCGAAATGACGGCGCCTCTGTCTGTACACTCATGACGCCGGAAAAGGCGAAGGAGCTTGGCCTTAAACCCATTTGCAAGATTATCGGCATGGGCGTTGCCGGCGCTGATCCCCGGACGATGGGACTCGGCCCCGTCTACGCGGTTCCCATGGCACTGAAGGACGCCGGCATCACCATGGACGACATCCAGCTCATCGAGCTGAATGAGGCCTTTGCGGCCCAGTCCCTTGGCTGTATCAAACAGCTCGGCTGGGAAAATAAGATGGACATCATCAACGTTAACGGCGGCGCCATTGCCCTGGGCCATCCTGTCGGGTCTTCTGGCTGCCGTATCCTCGTCACTCTGATGTACGAGATGAAACGGCGCGGCCTGAAGTACGGTCTTGCGACCCTGTGCATCGCAGGAGGAATGGGCCAGGCAACAGTAATAGAAATGTGCGACTAACATGTCCTGTTGCAACCCATTCCTCCCTGGAATGGGCCAGGCAACAGTAATAGAAATGTGCGACTAACAT
>JAAYBH010000356.1 GCA_012718935.1 Clostridiales bacterium | reverse complement strand
CGGAGGAAAAAATGCTTCAAAACGGCCTTGATCGTTGTCCATGCGTGAGAAAACGCTGCGAGCGGTACGGCAAATGCGCCGAATGCATCGAATATCACACCACAAAGAGTAAAAAATATCCGGAGCCGTACTGCAAGAGGGAGAGGAAAGTAAAAAAGGCATCGCTTCAGCCGCCTCTGGAGAAATGAGGAACGCACATGAATGTGTACGAAAAAATGCGCATGACGCTGGGTCTGGCGCGGGAGGCCATGGCGGCAGGGGAGTGCCCCATCGCCGCAGTCGTATTTCTCGATGATCAGGTTGTCGCGGAAAGCTGGACGAAGGAGTTCTCGGAGCGCCGTCTTCTCGTCCATGCCGAGCTGAACGCTTTGATTGATACTGATTTAAAGAGATATTCCTTCGAAGAGCGAAAGAGGATGCAGCTGTTCACAAACCTGGAGCCCTGCATGATGTGCCTTGGCGCTGCAATGTCCTCATTTATCGGTGAGGTTTATTACGCGCTGGAATCGCCCTCCGACGGCGCGGTTCATATGGCGCAGACGTGGAATCCCCAAAGCGACGATTTTAGCGCTTACCGGCTGCCGCAAATCACGGGCGGCCTCATGCGGGAGGAAAGTAAAGCTTTGTTTGCAGAATTCGCCGAAAAATGCCCTCCCGGCGGGCTGAGGGATTTTGCCCTGTCGCTGGCGAGGGTGTAAATGCTCTTGAAACAATAATTCCCCTCCTTTGGAGGGGAATTTCATAATTTTTCTGTCTTTATTCAGCCCTCTCATACACATAGGCGTTCCCCTTTTTGCCCGTGCGGACAACGGCGCCCACCGTGTTGAGCACATTCAGAGCCAGCCCGGCTGTATACAGGGACAGGCCCGAGGCGGCTTTAAAATCCTTTACGGTAAAGCGGCTGCCGAGTTCTTCGGGTATCAGCTTCGCATAATCATTAATATTATTGATATTAAGCTCCCCCAAGATATCGACAGGTATCCTGTCATACCGGGTGGAGCCTTTCTTTTTGTCTCTGCTCCAGCCGTTCAGGGTCCTAAATTCCTCCAGCTCCAGCAGTACGATATGCAGCCGCAGTCCCGGATGGCTCAGAAGGCTGCGAATTTTGTAGAGCTCGTAAAAAATTTCATACGGCTTGCCGATTTTGGGGGACTTCCGTCTTTTTGTGACTTCACCGGTGGACTCATCGATCCATAAAAGCCATTTTATCTCCGCGACGGGGTAGACGACAGTGACGATCGATTGTTCCAGAAAAAACGCCAGCTTTTGACGGAGCGCATTAAACTGGCGCGTTTGGATTTCAATGATGCCGTTCTCCGTCACAATATCCGCCACATAACGCCCGATTTTGATCTCGTGGCAGCTCTCGTCCGGCTCGAAATAGTTCTTAAGCACCGAATGCAGCGTCTTCTCTCCCAGCGTGCCGATACCGCCGGACGAGAGGCGCTCTTTATTGATCACTGTGTCGCAGGCCTGCCTGAACAGAGATTTATCCATACATCTCATTATCCCTGATCCTTATTACGACAGCAGAACCGAGTCGGTCTCCTCCTGGACACCTGCGGCCTCGGCAAATTTTTTCAGCAGATAGTCCTTGGTGAGGTTTTTCTTTTCCTCTCCGGAAATATCAAGAATAACCCTGCCGGCGTTCATCATTAAAAGCCTGTTGCCGTGGCGTATGGCCTCGGTCATGTTGTGGGTCACCATCATCGTTGTGAGGTGATGCTCATTGACGACCTTTTCGGTGATTTCCAAAACCTTCTCCGCTGTGGCCGGGTCCAGAGCCGCCGTGTGCTCGTCCAGAAGCAAAAGCCTCGGCTTTTGAAGGGTCGCCATTAAAAGCGTGAGAGCCTGGCGCTGGCCGCCGGACAGAAGACCCACCTTGACGGTCATACGGTCCTCGAGCCCCAGGCCGAGCTTTTTCAGCTCCTCGTGATACCGGGCGCGCTCAGCTCTGGTGACGCCCCAGCGCAAAGTCCGCTTTTTGCCCCGCCGGAGGGCCAGCGCCAGATTTTCCTCAATGCCCATGCTGGCGGCGGTCCCCATCATCGGGTCCTGAAAAACGCGGCCAATGTACTGTGCGCGCTTGTGCTCAGGCAGGGCGTTCACCAGAGTGCCGTCAATGGAGATCGACCCTTTGTCCACGGGCCATACGCCGGCGATTGCGTTGAGCATCGTGGATTTACCTGCGCCGTTGCCGCCGATAACGGTGACGAAATCGCCTTCGGCAAGACGCAGATCAATGCCGCAGAGGGCTTCCTTTTCATTGATTGTACCGATATTAAAGGTCTTACAGACAGATTGAAGCTCAAGCATTTGTTCGCGACCCCCTTTTTCCGGCTAGTGCAAAGGAGTTCCTGGATTTCGCTCTCAGATAAGGAACGGCAAGGAAGATCGCGACAATCACGGCGGTAAGCAGCTTTAAAAGGTCCGTCGGCATCTTCAGCCACATGACAAGGCCGATAACCAGGTAGTAGATCACGCTGCCCACTACGACAAAAACAAGACGGATGGAAAAATTCATCCGCTTACTCAGGAGCGCCTCGCCCAGCACCTCGCCGATGATGACGGCAGCCAGCCCGATGACGATGGAGCCCTGCCCCATTTTGATATCGGCAAACCCCTGATACTGGGACATCAGCCCGCCGGATAGCGCCACTAGCCCGTTGGATAGGCACAGAGCCAATACCTTCATGGTGTCGATATTGATGCCCTGCGCCTTAGCCATATGCGGGTTCGCGCCTGTTGCCCTGATGGCGCTCCCTTGCTCGGTGCCGAAATACCAGTACAGGAGGCAGATCAGGACCGCCACGAAGATAAGCGCTGTGATAATCGAGCTGCTCACATTTCGCAGGGACACGATCAGCGTGTACTTGTCTACATTCACAGCCTTATTGGCCCCGCTCAGCACAAGCAGATTGATGGACCAGAGAGAAATCTGGGTCAGGATCCCGGCAAGGATGCCGGGAATACCGAAGACAGTGTGCAAAAGCCCCGTGACGAGCCCCGCCAGAACCCCCGCCGCCACGGCGATCAGGAGCGCCACGGGCGCCGGTACGCCCGCCAGAATCAGCATGACCGTCACGGCGCCGCCGGCGGCAAAGGACCCGTCCACCGTCATATCGGCAAAATCAAGCAGCCGAAAGGTAATGAACACTCCCAGAGCCATGATCCCCCATATGATCCCCTGAGCAATGTTGCCCGGAAGGGATGACAGCAGGTTTAAGGGGTTGAGAGAAGAAAAGTATGTAAGTATATCCATGGGCGCATATTCCTTTCTTTATTGCCGGACGGCGCTGTGAAGGTGAGCTGGCTTCAGGCGGTCATATCGATCGCTTCGTAATCTGAGGGAAGCGTGATGCCAAGCGCCTCGGTGACGACAGGGTTATACTTCCTCGTAAACTTCGGCGCGTACTGGATTGCCATTGTGGCGGGCTCCGCACCTTTTTCGAGAACCTCGTACGCCATCAGGCCGGTGGCGTAGCCGAGATCATAATAGCTGATGGAGAGCGTCGCGACGCCGTACCCCTTGCAGATGCCCTCTTCACCGGCGATCACAGGAACCTCCTTTGGCAGGCAGACATTCTTGATGATCTCGATATTCGAGGCGACGGTATTGTCCGTAGGGAGGAAGATGACGTCGCTCTCGTCAGCCGCCGCGCCCGCGACGGTCTGCAGGTCGTTGGAGTCGGAGAAGGTGTAGTCCTTGACGGTATAGCCCATCTCAGTGAGGAGGCCTGTGATAACCGTGGACTGATACTTGGAGTTCGGCTCGGCGGAGCAGTAGAGGATACCCACATTCTTGGCGTCGGGGAATAGCTCCTTCAGCATCGCGGCCTGCTGATCCAGGGGCGCCAGGTCCGATGTGCCGGAGATGTTGGTGCCGGTGGTGCCCGTCCAGTTGTCGATCCCCAGCGC
This sequence comes from Clostridiales bacterium, assembly GCA_012718935.1. GTDB lineage: Bacteria > Bacillota > Clostridia > Oscillospirales > Oscillospiraceae > Sporobacter. The sequence continues at coordinate 2,739 of JAAYBH010000356.1, read as the reverse complement.
GGTGCCGTAGTCTGTAACGGAGGTGCCGAGGACGGGTATCTTGTTTGTCGCAGCCTGGGCTGCCTGGAGGGACGGCGTGGCATTGGCCATGATGAGGCTCACATTAGCGGAGACGAACTGATTGGCGATGACGGCGCAGGTAGCCGGGTCGCCGTTGGCGTTCTGCTCATCGAAGGTGACCTTATCGCCGAGCTTTTCAGTCAGCGCATCCCTGAAGCCCTGTGTCGCCGCGTCAAGGGCCGGGTGCTGGACAATCTGGATGATGCCGACAGAATAGGTTTTCGCCTTTGCTCCACCGCAGGCGGCCAGTGAGAGGAGCAGTAAAACGGCAAGCAGCAGTGCGGAAATTTTCTTTTTCATCGTATACACCTCATTATTAAGTTTAACCTTCCCTGTATATAAAAACAGCGGCTCGCCTTTTCAGACGAGCAGCCGTAATGTATATCTTGATAGGCTTATCGTTCTGATATGGTCGGTTTGTGGTTTCCATAAAAGGCAAAACAGGAGTAAGCATGGCTAAATCGACGCTCGCCTGCGCCGTCACTGCAACCGGTCATAATGAGAATTTTGAAGCCGTCCATGACAAAAGCCTCCAAAAGACTTTGCGTATTTAAAGTATAAAAGCTGTTGGGCCGAAAATCAACTGTGACTATATCCAAAATATCATGTGGTTTATCGTATATTTCTGGGATAGCTATTTTATGGATGGAGCCAAAAGCAAGCTCAAGCAATCAGCCAAATCATCGATTGAATCGGGCTGGCTTTTGGAAAGCCAATACAGAATGGTGTTTGTAATTCCAACGGAATAATACACAGCTATCCGCTGTGATTACCTGAAATTCGAAAACAGCCTCAAACCTTTGCTTAAGCTGGTTTCAGGCTGTTTCTCTTTGTTTTGCTGAACGGAAAACACGCATGAACTAATAATTCTCGTCAAGAACCTTACGGGTAAATATGTAAGCTAAATCTGGATCGAATTGTGTGCCTGAGTTTCTTTCAATTTCGGCTGCTGCCGCGCCCTCCGACATGGCCTTCCTGTAAGGCCTGTCCTGTGTCATGGCATCGAATGCGTCTGTAATGGCGATGATGCGTGATATCAGTGGGATATCCTCTCCGGATAACCCCTGCGGGTATCCAGCGCCATCCCACCGTTCATGATGGCACAGGATGTATTCCGACAGATGCTGCAGCTCAGAAATCGCATTTGCAATTCTGAATCCCACTTCCGGATGCTTCTGTATTTCCTGCCACTCCTCGTTATTGAGCGGACCCGGCTTGTTAAGGATTTTTTCGTCCAGACTTATTTTGCCGATGTCATGCAGCGTCGATACCAATTCAATTTCATCGATGACCCTCTCCGGAAGCCTCAACTCCTCACCGAGCTTTCTCGACAGCTTGGCCAACCTGTCCGCATGGGACTTGGTCGCATAGTTCTTTTCCGACATAGTCGTTTTGATGGAGGACAAGATCGAGCTGTGCATGCTCTTGTACTCCACCAGTTTGCGCCGGTACATAAGGTCTTCTGCGGTTTTTATGATTTTATTAAGCGACTCAGCTGTTGAATATTTTGTCGCGCATCCAAGCGCAATATTTGTATATAGAACATTGTTTAAGCGGTTGCTGGAATACACACTGCAATTGTCAACAATTCTTTCGACAATTGCCTGGACGGTATTACCATCGGTTTTCGGAAGCAATACCGCGAATTCGTCGCCGCCCGTCCTGGCCACGATATCGCATTGTCTGCAGCATGTTTTAAGTATATCCGCAATAACCTTCAGCAGATTATCTCCTTCGGCATGACCAAGAGTATCATTAATCAGCTTGAGGCCGTTAACATCGCCGATGATGACGGATAAGGGAAGATGGCGCGATGTATCAAGACGCTTGCATTCCTCATGGAAAAAGGCTCTGTTATACAGACCGGTTAATATATCGTGATAACTCAGGTAATTAATTTCGTCTTCTCTCTTTTTGCGCTCCGTAATGTCCCTGCCGATTCCGATAATACCGCTTATATTGCCTGCTGGATCGTAATAAGGAGTTTCTAGGGTCTCTATATAAACCTGGCTGCCGTCCAGATATGTGAGTACCCGCTCGCTTGCCATTGTCCGACCGCTCGTCATGATTTCCAGATCCATTTTTATGTATTGACCAGCTGTTTCTTCACCGAATAATTCAATATCAGATTTTCCGATGATTTCGCTTTCCGGAACACCGACATACTTCTCAAATGCTTTATTGCAGCTGAGGTACACACCCTCGGCGTTTTTATAGAAAAAGATGTCCGGAATGGAATTAATCAGCGCTATCAAAAACGCGCGTTTTTCCTCTATCTCGATGTAAAGGCTCTTATAAAGTGATTCGGTTTGCGGCATCTTGCTGCTGTTCGGGTCCTTTTTTTTCTCTTTTTCTCTCATATGCTTCACCTCGTACTGGTCGAACCGGCTTTCTTGCATGAAACGGGCTTTCTTACTATGCTTTATCGGTATTTTTTTGGTGCATTAAATGCACATAATGAATGAATTATTAAATAAAATTAATCTAATATGATATGCCCCTTCAAAAAAGCATGAAGGGGCATATCTCAGGCGTCTGTCAACGGGCACTATGGACTGTTAGGTTATCTATTCACCATGTGCAAAGTACTCGAAACACTTGATTTTCCTGTTGTCAATAAGGAATTATCCTAGTTGTTGTTACGCTCCGAAGTAACGCTCCAGAAGCCCTTTGAAAGCT
>JAAYBH010000355.1 GCA_012718935.1 Clostridiales bacterium | reverse complement strand
GTTCCGTCGATCAGGACTGCCGAGGTCGTCGGCGCCGCTTCGACGGCTGCCGCGGAGGCGGGCAGTACGGGGACGGATATCAGCAGGACTGCGATGATAAGGGTGCAGAGAAGTCGCTTGGTGCGCATCATTCGTTTGACCTCCAATAGTGCTGCAGGCGCCTGATGTCCGGGCTTATCGCAGCATTTTTGGCATTTGAATTCCATGAATCCTATGCTTATCTGCATTATAGCAGACAAATCCGTCGAAAAAAACCGGTTATTGCGGCACGGCGGACGGGCAGGGGTGCGTTTTTACGGCGATACGCTGACCGGCAGATATGGTTTGTACGGCTGTATTGCCGCAACCGCCTCGGCGATCACCTGGGCCAGGACGGTACAGCCCTTGATATTCGGATGAAAACCGTCTTTATAGAAATAGCTGTCTTTATCATAACTGACGCCGTACCAGTCCGCAATGGCGATATTGCCGAATTCGGCGGCGATTTGCGTAAACGTCTTGTTGTCACCCTCGCACCAGGATCTCGGAACCCTGCAGTTGACGAAGACGAGCTTCCTGTCCGGCCCGATGAGCTCGATGACCCTGTATACGTCCGATTCCTTGACGGTGCCGTTCGTACCCAGTTCAATGACGACGGTGGAGCTCAATTTGCTGTCCCGCAGGAGCCCTTCAATGATACCCGGCGCCGCTGAAAACTGCCGGCAGGCTTTGGCGTCGATATAGGCTTTGGGGAAGTATTTTTTCACATACGGCGCCACCCCGGCTGTGACGGAATCGCCGATGACGGTTATACTGAGGTCGCTGGGAAAGGTCATCGCCGGCTGTTCCGGAGTGTAACCGGCGGTTGTGTCGATTTCAATCGTGTCGCTCTCCGCCAGGTATCTGACGCCGAAATTAATGGCAGCCGCCAGGTCGCGGAGCTTGACATAGTTAGTTTCGCTGATGACATATGATGTCAGGCCGAGCTTTGTTCCGTCGAGCCAGACCTCGTTTGCCGCCGGCTCCGCGGTCATGCTCCCCGTCAGGCCGGAGGTCAGCATTTCGTCCCCGATGACCGTATAGGCTGTTTTGGAGGTCAGGACAACCTGATTCGCCGTCGCGTCATACGCTGCCTCAAACTGCTTTGCCGTACCCCTGAGAGCATAGGCCACGTCCCGCAGTCTGAAATAATTGTTGCCGTTGATGCAGTAGGCTTCAAATTTCTGTTCCAGCCCGTCGACCAGCACCGCCGACGTTGTCGGCGCCGCAACAGCAGCGCCGGCTGTAGCAGCGCCGGCTGCCGGCGTAACAGGTATCGCAGCCAGCAGGACTAGGGCGGATATGAGACACAGGCAAATTCTGCTTCGTTTCATCCTTCAACCTCCATACAGACCTTACTGTTTATTCAAGGGGCAGATACGGTTTGTACGGCTGAATAACCGCAACGGTGTCGGCTATGAGCTTTGCCAGGACCGGAGCACCGACGCTGTTTGTGTGAACCCCGTCCTTGTAGAAGTATTCCTTCTTGTCGGTGCTGACGCCGAACCAGTCCGCAATGGCCGTATTGTCATATTCGGCGGAGACCTTTTCAAGCGTGCTGTTGACGCCCGCACACCAGGATCTCGGAACCTGGGTATTGACAAAAACAATTTTTCTGTCGCTGCCGATGAGCTCGATCAGCTCGCGCATATGCGATTCCTTAACGGCCCCGTTGGAGCCCAGCTCAATGATGACGGTCGATTCCAGTTTGTTTTTTTGGAGCAGCTCTTTCACCACCGTTTTAGCCTGATAAAACTGCTGACCCACCTCGGCGTATAAAGTCATATTGGGATAATATTTTTCCAGATATGGCGTAATCCCGATTCCCACCGAATCACCGATGACAGTGACGCACAAGCCGCTGGAGATGATCTCCTGCTCCGCGCTTTCCGCCGGCGGCGCCGAAGCGTCGGCCGGGGAAGCCGATATATCCGGCGGAATTGATATAACCGGCGTACTGCCGGGCGTCACATCGGTACTTGGCGACGCAGAGATTGGCGGGCTTTCGGTAACGGGTGTATCGGAAGGCGGTGCGGATGGGGACGGGTTTGTGACGGGCGTTTCGGTTTCCTCTGGAGGATCAACGAGATTCTGTTCCGATACCGAGCTGAGATCGCCTGTGTCGGAGCTGGGGAGGGCCTTGGCATTGAGCATTCCGATACCGGAGGTCAGCAGCAGGGCGAGCACAAGCAGCGCCGCCGTTTTGCTCTGCCAGCTCATATGAAGGCAGAGCCTGCAGAAGCCTCCAAAGGATTTATTTCTGAAAGCCTTCAAGATTTTCTTTTTCCGGAACGGCATCTCGATCAGGTAATAGGACGCTGTCGCCAGTACGATTGTCGCGGCGACCTGAAAGAGGCACAGCAGGATATTGATGCTGCTGGATTCAAACATTGAGTTCGTGATCACAATCACAGGGAATTGCCATAAGTAAAAGCCGTAGGAAATTTTGCCGATAAACCGCAGCGGCCTGAAGCTGAATATCCTCGCTGTGACGGTGGAGGGGGCTGCGGCCGCCGCAACGAGCAGCGCCGAAATGACGGAAAACAGGAACATGCCGCCGTAATACAGAAAATCGTCGTACTGCGTGATGTAGTAGCACATGAACAATATGACCGGCAGTGATATGAGGCCGGAGGTATCGAGAACCACGCGCACGCTCTTTTTTTCCGAGGCTTTTGCAATCCGGGCGCTGGGCAGGATATACGCCATGCAGGCGCCGATCAGGAGGGAGAAAACGCGGGTGTCGGTGCCGTAATAAATTCTCCCGGGGTCGCCGCCCGGTTCATACAGTACCCCCAGCAATACCGCCGAAGCGGCGGCAAGCGCCGCAGTCACCGCGATTCTGAGCCATTTCCTGCGGACGAACCGCTGCAGCAGATATACCAGAAACGGCCAGATGAGATAGAACTGCACCTCCACAGCCAGCGACCAGAAATGCGTGAGCAGGGAGGGTGAGGCGAAGGATTCGAAGTAAGGGATTTTGTTAAAAATAAACCACCAGTTGCTGAAGGAAAATGCGGCCGGCAAAAAATCCGACTTAAAGTTCTCCAGAAAACCAGGAGCAAAAAACGATATGTAAGCGGTCACGCAGATGAGAAGGAAGTAGATGCTCGGCAGGAGCCGTTTTCCGCGGCGGATATAAAAATCCTTGAAGTTGATCGTCTTGCTGCCCGCCCATTCGGAGAGCAGCAGATCGGTGATCAGATACCCCGACAGCACAAAAAACAACGTCACACCCAAAAAACCCCCGGGTGCGAACGGCAGGCTCAGATGAAATGCAAACACCGCAAAAACGGCCAGTGCCCGCAAGCCGTCAAGCCCTGGCATATAGGTATTTCGTTGGAGTCTGATATCTGTCATCGCACATTCCCTTATCTTGAACAGGCTATAGCCCATATCATTTATCCTATATATTTTACTAGCTTTTTAGCAAAGAGGAAAGTGGTATTTGAGAAAATTTCGAAAAAATGCTTGTGAAACGGATTATAGTGAGAGCTTGTATCATATTTGCACCCAAAAGCAGATATACAGCAGAATAAAAAAGCAAAATTAATGAGGACAGAGAAAAATGCCTTCACATACGATATAATTTGACAAATTGTCTTGCATATCAACGCCAATGACGTTATAATATTTGTAACAATTTGTAACATGTCGGTGATTTCAATGCATCTTAAATCGGCTGAAAGAAAAAAGTCTGTATTTGCCTTGCTTTTAATATGTGTTATGGTGTTCCATCTCGGTGGAGCGCTGCTTGGCACCCCCGCCGAGGCTGTCAGCAAGGCGGAGCTCAAAGCGCTGAAGCAGCAGCAGGAGGAGCTTTCCAAAAAGAAGGCTGATATTCAAAAGCAGGCTGACGCTGCCAATAACAAGGTGAATGCTCAGACAGAGCAGCTGATGATTCTCAACGCGAAGCTGGACGTCACCAATTCCGAGCTTGAAAACCTGTCCGAACAGATTACACTCTACACGAACTCCATTGCGGAAATGGAAAATGAGATAAATGTCCAGGAGCAGCGGTATCAGGAGCTGCTGGCGAAATATAAAAGAAGCATCCGCGATATGGAGGAAAACGGAAGCTCTACATACCTGGGGGTTCTCTTTGGAGCCTCCAGCTTCCAGGATCTCCTGGGCCGTATAGACTGTATCAGGGAGATCATGTCCTATAATACCCGCCTGATCGATGATGTCCGGGAAGCCAAGGAAAAGACAATCGACGCGAAAACCGTCATGGAAGCCGAAATGGCGGAGCAGGAGAAGGTTTTCAAGGCTTATCAGGAAAAACAGGCGGACCTTGCTGCCCAGCAGGAGGAAGCCCAGACCATCCTTGTCAGCCTGAAAGCTGATTCGGCTGAATACCAGGCCCAGCTTGAGACCACCAAAACGCTCCAGGCCTCCCTCAGCAATCGGATCAGCGATATGGAAGAAATGCTGGCAGAGATGGCGCGCATCAAGGCCGAACAGGAAGCCGCGGCAAGACTGGCGGCCCAAAACAACAGCAAATGGTACGGCGATTCGACCGGTACGGCTTCAGGGCAGGAAATCGTCGATTTTGCACAGACCTTTTTAGGCGTGCCGTACGTCTACGGCGGGACCTCACCAAAAGGCTTTGACTGCTCAGGCCTCGTCTATTACTGTTATAAGAACTTTGGCTACTCCATTAACCGAACCGCTTCAAGCCAGGCCTACAACGGAAAAGCGGTGTCCTCCTCCGATCTGCAGCCGGGAGATATTATCATCTTCACGGCAAGCCGCAGCAGCAACATCGGCCACTGCGGCCTCTACATAGGCAACGGCCAGTTCATCCACGCCCCCCACACCGGTGACGTCGTCAAAATATCAAGCCTCGCCAGCGGCTCCTACAAAGCCCGCTACTGGGGTGCCCGGCGCATCGTATCGGACTAGTACCTTGAAATAAAGCGTTAAAAAGGGCATCGCTTTTTCGGCGATGCCCTTTTGGTGTCTTTTATTCAAATCACTTTGGCAATCAGCTGAACAAGATTGAAATACTTGCCGCCCTCGGCTTCCATCATTTTTATGTCTTCAGCGGCGACGGGATTGTAGCCCGACAGCCACTCTTCCCACGCCTCTTTGCAGCATGCCAT
>JAAYBH010000354.1 GCA_012718935.1 Clostridiales bacterium | reverse complement strand
TTGTCCGGCGTGCCGCTGGCGGCGCCGTCGGCGAATATGTCGGGCGAGCCGAGCCCAAAGAATGTAAGCGATGTCCTGAAGGTTTTTAACGGTAAAATAGAAGCGGCAATCGACGGCGGGCCATGCACCGTCGGAATCGAGTCGACAATTGTCGACATGACGGTATCTCCTCCGAAAATCCTGCGTCAGGGAGGACTGTCCCGCGCGGCGATTGAAAAGACTTTCTGCTTTAAACTGGAGGGATTATGATCATAATAGGTATAACAGGCGGCTCGGGTGGGGGGAAGACGTCGGCGCTGCGGGCGCTTGACTCTCTCGGAGCCCTTGTGATCGACTGCGATGCGCTCTATCATGAGCTGCTGGCGCAGAATATCGACATGATCGGTGAAATCGCAGCGAGATTCGAGGGCGTCGTCACGGACGGTGCGGTAGACCGCAAGGCGCTGGGACGGATTGCGTTTAATGATGCCGAGGCGCTCATCGAGCTGAACGAGATTACCCACAAGTATGTTTCAGCCGAGGTCGACCGCCGGCTGAAGGAATGGGAATCGCAGGGCGGCACCCTGGCCGCCGTAGACGCCATCGCCCTTATTGAGAGCGGGCTCGGCGGCAAATGCGACATCCTCGTCGGCGTGACGGCGCCGATTGAAATCCGGGTCAAAAGGATTATGGAGCGCGACGGTCTGAGCGAGGAATACGCGAAAATGCGCATCGGCGCCCAGAAACCCGACAGCTTTTTTCGCGAACACTGCGATTATGTGCTTGTCAGCGACTGTGAAACCGTCGAATTATTTGAAAGAAAATGCGTGGAGTTTTTCGCGCGGATATTGGAGGAAAGATAGATGCCGGAACGGGACGAACTGTTTTTTACGAAAAAAAATGCCTGGGACACCCTCAGCGAAGAGGACAAGGCGCAGCTCGATACTTACTGCGAGGGGTACAAGCAGTTTTTGGATTGCGCCAAGACGGAGCGCGAGGCGGTCATCACAGCCGCCCAAATGGCCGAGAGCGCGGGCTTCGTGCCGTATCAAAGAGGAATGAAGCTGTCCGCCGGGACAAAAATCTATAAAAACGTCATCGGGAAAGCGCTGATGCTGGCCATCATCGGGAAAGCGCCGCTGTCGGACGGCGTCAACATCGCCGGGGCTCATGTGGATTCACCGCGCCTTGATTTAAAGCAGATCCCCCTTTACGAGGACGGCGAGCTGGCTTTTTTTAAAACCCACTACTACGGCGGCATCAAGAAATACCAATGGGTAACGCTGCCCCTCAGCCTGCATGGAATGGTCATCAGAAAAGACGGTTCCTGTGTCGACGTCGTCATCGGCGAGAACGCCGAAGATCCGGTCTTCCTCATAACGGATCTGCTGCCGCATCTGGATAAGGATCAGTCCAAGAAAACCCTGGCCGAAGCTTTTACCGGTGAAAACCTGAATATTCTTATAGGCAGCCGACCCACGGGCGGAGACAAGGACACCGACAGGGTCAAGCATACCGTCCTTCAGATACTCCACGAGAAATACGGCATCATCGAGGAGGATTTACTGTCCGCCGAGCTGGAAGCCGTCCCGGTGGCCCGGGCCCGCGATGTGGGCTTCGACCGCACGATGATCGGCGCTTACGGTCAGGACGACCGCTCCTGCGTTTACGCGGAGCTCCGCGCCCTCCTTGACATCGAGACGCCCGAGAAAACGGCGGTCTGCATTCTGACGGACAAGGAGGAGGTCGGTTCCGACGGAGTGTCCGGCATGCAATCGGCAGTTTTTGAGAGCTTTATGGAGGACCTATGCGACAGCCAGAACGTGAAGCTGCGCCATTGCTTTGAAAAGTCCTTCTGCCTGTCGGCCGACGTCTGCAACGCCTATGACCCGAATTTCCCGGATGTCTCCGAAAAACGCAACAGCGCCAAATTCAATTACGGCATGGGAATACTGAAGTTCACGGGCGCCCGGGGCAAATCCGGCTCATCCGACGCGTCGGCGGAAACTGTCGGCAAGCTGCGGAGAATCTTCAACGACAACGGCGTCGTCTGGCAGATGACGGAGCTGGGTAAGGTCGACCAGGGCGGCGGCGGTACGATCGCCAAATATATGGCCAACCGCAATATCGTTACCATTGACGCGGGTGTGCCCGTCCTGTCGATGCATTCGCCCTATGAGATCACTTCCAAGCTTGACTGCTATATGACGTACAAGGGCATCAAGGCGGTGTACCATGGCAAGTGACGAGGTGCTCCGACCGAAAATTGACGCGTGGTATGACGCGCATCGGGAATCGCTCCTTCGCGATCTTGTCAGGCTGATCGCCGTTAAAAGCGTCAGGGGAGAGGCACTCCCGGGAAAGCCTTACGGCGAGGGCCCGGCGGCGGCGCTTCACGAGGCGTCGTCCATAATTGAGGAGTTGGGCTTCGAGCCGGTCAATCATGACAATCACGTGGTGACGGCAGACCTGAACAGTGAAGAACCGGCGCTTGGGATTCTGGCGCATCTGGATACCGTCGGCGTCGATGAAAACTGGACATCGGACCCCTTTAAACCGGATATCCGCGAAGGCAAGGTCTTCGGCAGGGGCGCCATCGACAACAAGGGGCCGGCTGTAGCCGCCATGTACGCGCTGAAAGCGGCGCAGGATATCATGCCCGGCCTCGTTAAAGGCTGCCGTATCATTCTGGGATCAGCGGAAGAAACGGGGCACGACGACCTTACCCATTACAGAAAAACGAATCAAATGCCGCCGAATGTCTTTACGCCGGACGCCAATTATCCCCTTGTCAATCTTGAAAAGGGTCGGTTTGTCCCTACTTTTGGTGCGTCCTGGACGGAGAGCCAGACACAGCCGCGGG
>JAAYBH010000353.1 GCA_012718935.1 Clostridiales bacterium | reverse complement strand
CAGCCCGACGATACGGCGCCGTATCTTTTTTCAATCACCGCTACAGCGCCCTGCACACTTGCCACGTCGCGCGGCATCAGTATCGGCAGCTCGAAGGACGATGTCCTGAAGGCATATATGGACGAGATCGACCCGGTTGCCAATGAGGATATGGATTCCTGGATCACCGTCGGCTCCGTCTACGGCGGTCTTGGCTTCGCCATAGAAGACGGCGCCGTCACCTACATTTTCATCGGCGCCTCCGCGGAATAACCGCCGGGATCTGATGTTCAACTGCACGTCCTTTTACAAAGACTGCATCTGGTATCTGCCGTAGCTTGACCTGGCCGCCGTCACGCTCAAGTTAAATTTTGAATATATGTTCAGTTTATCATGTAGGCGCAGCACCGAAAAACAGGGGACGGTTCTGCTTTTCTATTAGAGTCCTAAGGCTTCCCCTGGGGGAAGCTGTCAGCGAAGCTGACTGATGAGGGTGCTTGTCCCGCGTAACACCGCACAAGACGGTCAACGGGCCGCGAAGAGACTCGCAAGCGAGTCTCTTGTCATCGCCCCCTGCTGTGAGCAATATCAGCGCTTCCAGCTCGCACTCTTTTTTACAAGGAGCCACACCAAAAAGATAATTATGATAACGATAGGTACATTAATAAAAAAAGCAAATGAACCGGCATACTCTGCTACAACACCTGTGACACCTGCAAGCACCAGTATTCCCAAGACTATCAAGATACGTTTATGTACTCTTTTCACCGACATTCCCTCCTTAATGACCAATAGCATAATTTATCCGTCGGCCTGCCCCTTTAACCCCGACAGATCGTACAGCATATAAAACTCCCGCATTGGCATCTTCGAGTATTCAGCGGGGTCGACCGGTTGACCGTGGGACATGACCCAGGTAATGATCTCGCTCTGCTCCATGGGCATGACGAGGAAATACTGCAGCTTGCCCGCCTCGACGAGCTTTTTAAAGCCCTCCAGGGTGATGGACTTGTCCGTCCCTATGAAGCCGCCCAGGGGCATGACGGTGACGTCGTCAGTGAGGATAAGGGGCGTGGCGAACATGATGCTGGGGACGGCCAGCTGCCAGCGTGAGCCATTGTCATTGTCCTTGATGAATTTGACCATCTCCACGGAAATAAGCTCCCCGGTCAGGTCCTGGCCGGCGTACCATTTCCTGCCCCACTCATATTGGGTGATGCCAGTCTTCGGATCTTCATAGGGCTTCGAGACAGCCGGCGGCCCGGCGTAAGGCGTGATGACGTTTGTGCCGTACTGGATCGGCGTATACGCCCAGTACACCGGCGCGGCCAGAAGGCCGATAAGGCCCAGCGCGAGAGCAATGCCCGTCAGGGTTTTGCTCTCCTTTTTCACTGTTTTAACAGCGGCGAAGAGAAGAACAGCAAGCCCGACACCGATGAGAATGACCGGCACGAGAACCTTTGAATACCTGACGGCATATGTCCTCAGGATAAACATCTGAACGGCGGCAGTAACAGCGAACGCCAGCGGCAGCAGGAAGCCAGTTTTGTATATTTTGAATCTCCGTTCAAACTCTGTGACAGCGATGGCGGCGAGCACTGCGAGGCACGGGACGAACATGATGAGATAGTACCTGTGGATGTGCCCGGAGATGCTGAAATACACATACATGGGGACGAAAATCCCGCCCCACAGGAGCAGTTGTCTCAGACTATGCTTCCTCCCGGATTGATCCTTCTGTAACACTCTCATCACAAGCGCGAGGAGGCCGAAGACCGCCAGCGGCAGCAGCCAGCCGGCCTGTCCCGCCATCTCCTTGTTGAAGAGCCTCAGAATGCCGGCCTCGGCGCCCTCGTTGGGCACCTGGCTGATGGCACCGGATATGTCCGCCATCGTCCCCTTCGGCACGGGCAGCGCCCGTAAAAGCCCGTTGTACCCGACGGCCAGCTCCAGGGTGGAGTTGGTGCTGCTGCTGCCCACATACGGGCGGTCCTGTGCCGGCGTCAGATCAATGATAAGGCACCAGGACAGGCTGACGGCCAGCAGCACGACGGTGGCGACAACGAGATGAATAACGCGGCGGGGCCATGTCGCCTCCGCCGTGAAAAAATAGACCAGATAGACTGCCGGCAGGAACATATACGCCTGCAGCATCTTGATATTGAACCCGAGTCCCAGCAGGACCATCGTGAGGATGATATATTTGAGGCTCCCCTTTTCGGCGGCCTTCAGGAGCGCTCCAACGGCCAGCAGGCAGACAAAGACGAGGGGTGCGTCCAGGTTGTTCGTCCTGCTGACGACGGCGAAAATCGGCGTGAGTGCCATGAAGAGGCAGGCCAGCAGCGCCGTCATCTCACACCAATGCTTTTTCACCAGGCAGTAAACAACAGCGACGGAACCCAGCGCGCAAAGCACCGACGGCAGGATGACGCTCCAGCCGCGAACGCCGAAGACGAGGGCGAACAGGCACTGCAGCCAGAGCCCCAGCGGCGGCTTGTCAACGGAGATGAACCCGCCCTGATCGTAGGAGACGTAAAAAAAGTTATGCCAGCTTGTCAGCATGCTTTTCACGGCCGCCGTATAGTACTGGTTGCCGTTGCCGGCCTCCCACATCTTCCAGCACGTCAGAAACGCCGTTAACAGCAGGATCAGAAACAGGAGAAGCCTGCCGCGCCGCGCCGTGATTTTCCCGAGCAAAAACGCCAACCCCTTTTGAATTATTAGTGACATATTACTATACATATCATAAAAACAAAACATTTTTTTACATTCCGCCTGTTGGCTTTATCACAATGCTCAAAAATCTCTCTTACGTCTTGGCGGTTCACACAAAAAGCATGAAAACCGCATGATAAGCCGGCTGGATGATCGTCAGCTTCAGAATGTGTTAGGAATACCGGGCAAAAGCCGCGGGAAGCAATGGCCATAAACCATTGCTTCCCGCATTATATTGACACTTAGGTTTTAAACTGTCTCCGCCGCCGCCGCCTCAGGCTTCGGTACACTCAGTTCCATACCCGCCGCCGGCAATGCGATGGAAATTTTTGTCCCGATGCCCTCGCGGCTCAACACCTCCATGAACCCGCCGTGCCGCGACGTGATCCATTTGGCGATGGAAAGCCCCAGTCCGGAGCCTCCCGTAGCCCGGGCGCGGGACTCGTCGGCGCGGTAGAAGCGATCGAAGATGCGCGGGACGATCTCCGGCGGGATGCCGATGCCGGTATCGGTGACCTTCAGCTTGGCCCGGCCGTCTTCCAGCGCCGTGGACAAAGTAATCTGCCCACCGGGGTCAGTATACTTGACGGCGTTGTCCACCAGGATTCGCGCCGCCTGCTTGATCAGAGCCCTGTCGGCACTGACCCATGCGTCGCCGAGCCTGGTTTCGAATTCATGAGACGTGTCGATCATCCTTGTCTCGCCGCAGACCTCCCGTATCAAATCCGACAGATTGAACGTCTCCGCCTGCAGCATAATCGTATTGTTGTCACCCCGGGCCAAAAACAGAAGCTGCTCGATCAGGTCTTTCATGTTGGCGGCCTCGTCCTTGATGGCGTTTATGGACTCCTGCAGTGTTTTTTCGTCGTTTTTTCCCCAGCGGTCCAGGAGGTTGGCGTACCCCTGGATGACGGAGATAGGCGTCCGGAGCTCATGGGACGCGTCGGAGACAAAACGGACCTGCGCTCTGTAGGACTCGTTGATCCGATCCAGCATGCTGTTGATGGCGCGGGCGAGGTTTTTGAGCTCGTCCTGGGTCTCGTCCACCTGAATCCGTGTGTCCAGACGCGCGGCGTTGATGCCCTCCAGCTTTCCGGCCAGCGCCGCCATTTTTTCGGGGTCCAGCTGGCTGGACACGGCATTCAGGTTCTGGGCCGCCCGCGTCAGCTCAGTGATGGGGTCCAGCGTCCGGCGCACCATGCGCCGGTCCTTTGCCGCCCGGGATAGGAGGGAGATAAATTCGCAGATAAAGAGCGCTATCAGCGCGTACTTGAAGATGCGGAAAAACGGACCAAGCGATACAGCGATATGATATGCCGTACCATCAATCACCGGGTAGACGTTATACGCCACCCCGTCGAGCCTTCTGAAAAACGGCGCGCTCAAATCGCTTGTCACCGTGACGTTCCTTTTGGCGTTTTCGGTAATTTTCGGCAGCGGATACGAAAACGGCTCCGGCAGCCTCACCCCCGGCGGCTCTCCGGTGACAACCGCGATCTCCAGTCCGGTCATCCTCAGCCAGCCGGCCGGGTCGGCGGGCGGAATGCCGTATTCCGCGATGATCTTTGCCGACGCTTCCGCCTTATACTCGCTGTAGACGATCAGCCCGATACCCGTAATGACGCCCAGCAGGATGTCAATCCATATGAAAAGGCCGAGAAGTCTCCAGAACATGCGCGTGTTTAATTTTCGCGCAATGGAATAATACCGGACCCGGCCTGTGCCGTCCGGTGCTTTAATACTGTCACTCATCCTTTATCACATATCCTACGCCGCGTACCGTATGGATCAGCTTGATGTCAAACGCCTCGTCGAGCTTTCCGCGGAGGAAGCGGATATACACGTCGACGGCGTTTGTACCCCCGTCGAAATCGAAGTCCCAGACATTCTCCATCAGCGATTCCCGCGTTACGACAATTCCTTTATTTTTCAGCAGATAGTGCAGCAGGTCGAATTCCCGCTTCGTCAGCTCAACGGCCTGTCCGCCCACCGTGACGGTGTGGCGCTTCAAGTCCAGGCTCACGTTCTGCGCCGACAGAACCTCATTCTCCCGGGCAGCGGGAGCGCTCTTCCGGAGCGCCGTCCGTATTCGGGCCAGAAGCTCCTCGATTGCAAAGGGCTTTGTAATATAATCGTCGGCGCCCAGGTCCAGCCCTGCCACCTTATCGGTGACGCCGTCCCTGGCTGTGAGCATGATGACAGGCACGGAGGATGCCCGGCGCAGCCGCCGCAGCACCTCCATGCCGTTGAGCTCCGGAAGCATGATGTCCAGGAGTATCAGGTCAAAACGCCCGCTCTGCGCCAGCTCGCCGCCCGTCCGCCCGTTATAGGCCTTTGTGACCTCATACCCCTCGTAGGTCAGCTCCAGCTCCACAAAGCGCGCCAGCTTCTCCTCGTCCTCGATCAGTAAAATCTTTGCTCCCATCCCGCGCCCCGCCTTAAATAAAAATCACTGATTGCCATTATTGCCGTTATTGTTGTTATTGTTGTTTGTGAAGTTCTTCTTGATATCCTCTGCGGTGTCGGACGCTCCGTCCATGACCTTGTTGACCTGCTCGGTGCCCATCTCCGCGCCGACAAAGCGGTAGCGGAAACCGAAGAACAGGCTCAGGATAAAGAGCGGTACGACGACCCAGAAGAAGAAGACAATCAGGATGACCAGCACCGTCACCGGGACTACGAACATGACTGTGCCGTTCT